>JAGRFO010000039.1 GCA_020446005.1 Rhodocyclaceae bacterium
TCATCACCGGTCTGGCGCCGGGCGAGGCCGGTCGCCGGGTGGACGCCGCGCTGGAACGGGTCGGCCTGTCGGGGCGCGGGCGCGAGATGCCGATCGGCCTGTCCGGCGGCGAACAGCAACGCGTGGCGATCGCCCGCGCCATCGCCAATCGTCCGTCGATCCTCATCGCCGACGAACCCACCGCCCACCTCGACGCCGACTACGCGCACGAGATCGCGCAGTTGTTTGAATCCTTCAAGTCGGTCGGCGTCACGGTCATCGTATGTACCCACGACCCGTCGCTGTTCGCCGAGACCCGGCCGCGCCGGCTGGTGCTGCATCAGGGCCGCCTGGTCGAAGGGGCGGAATCATGAGAGCGTGGCTGTACCAACAGCGCAAGGCGATGGCCCACGCCCTCGGCCGGCTGTGGCAACAACCGCTGGGCACGCTCTTGTCGTCGCTGGTGATCGGCATCGCGCTGGCCTTGCCGGCCGGCGGCTTCGTGCTGGTCGACAACGTCGGCTCGCTCGCCCGCGGGGTCACCGGCAGCCCGGAGATCAGTCTGTATCTGGCGCTCGACGCCACCGACGAGGACGTCAAGGCGATCGAAAAGCGCCTGCGCGAAGCGCCCGACCTGGCCGGTTTCCAGTTCGTCCCGCGCGACAGCGCACTCGCCCAGCTGGCCGAAAGTGGCCTCTCCGACGTGCTTGACGGCCTCGACGGCAACCCCCTGCCACACGCCTTCATCATCACCCCGCGGGCGGAGTCGCCGGAACTCTTCGAGCGCCTCAACGCGCAGTTCAGCGCCTGGCCCAAGGTCGAGCACGTCCAACTCGACGCCGCCTGGGTGCAGCGCCTGCACGCCTTGCTGGCGCTCGCCGAACTCGGCGTCTCGCTGCTCGCCGCGCTGCTCGCCACCGCGCTGGTGATCATCACCTTCAACACCATCCGGCTGCAGATTCTGACCCAGCGCGCGGAGATCGAAGTCACCCGCCTGCTGGGCGCCACCGATCCCTTCATCCGCCGCCCGTTCTACTGGTTCGGCTGCCTGCAAGGCCTGTTCGGCGGCCTCGTGGCATGGAGCACCGTCGCGCTCGGCATCGCCCTGCTGCGCCCGCCGGCCGAAGGGCTGGCGCAGGCCTATGGCGCGGTGTTCACCCTCAACAGCCTGGCCCCGGGGCAAGTTCTCACCCTGCTCGCCGTGGCCATCCTGCTCGGCTGGCTGGGCACCGCCCTGTCGGTGCGCCGTCACCTGCGCGAACCGGGCTGATCAAGTCTCGCCGGCCGATGCCGTAACTTGGGGGATGCGAGTCAGTGCATTCACTCAAGCCATGGCATCGGGAGGGCCGCGCCGATGCGCGTGACTGACACCCTGCGCGGCCTGATGGCGCTGGCGCTGGCCTACGCGGCGCTCGGCGGCATCGGGCTGGCGATGGCGATTCCGCCGGGCTACGCCAGTCCGATCTTCCCCGCCGCCGGCCTGGCGCTGGCGGTCGCCCTGCACTCGCGCAACCGTCTGCTGCCCGGAGTGTGGCTCGGCTCCTGCCTGCTCAACGTGTCGCTGGCCGCCCTGCAGGGCCATCTGTCGGCCGGCGCGATCGCGGTGGCGGCCTCGATCGGGGTCGGCGCGCTGCTCCAGGCGGCGCTGGGCGTCTGGCTGATCCAGCGGGTCCGCACGCTGCGCTGGAGCAGCCTGCTCACCGAGCGCGACAGCCTGATCTTCCTCGCCCTCGGCGGACCGGCGGCCTGTGTCGTGTCCGCCTCGGTGGGCGCCGCCACGCTGGTCGCGGCCGGTGTGATCGACGCCAGCCAGGGGGGCATCACCTGGTGGAACTGGTACGTCGGCGACACCATCGGCGTGCTGGTGTTCGCGCCCCTGACCCTGACCTGGCTACAGCGCAGCGAGCCGGTGTGGCGCGAGCGTCTGCGCACCGTGGTCACCCCGATGCTGCTGGTGCTGCTCGCCATCACCGCCGCCTTTTACGCCACCGCGCGCTGGGAGGCCAACGTCCGCCATCAGGCCATCGACGACCACGCCGAGCGGCTCGCACGGCAACTGGAAAACCGGGTGGTCGCCCATCGCGAAATTCTCTCCGCCCTCACCCGCGTGCTCGAAATCCAGCCCGACCTCACCTTTGTGGATTTCGAGCACCTCACCCGCAAGACCTTGGAGCAGAATCCGGACCTCACCGGGCTGAGCTTCAACCCGGTGGTGATGCACAAGGACCGCGCCGCGTTCGAGGCCCGCATGGTGGGCAACACCGGACAATTCGGTGCCCAGATCACCGAGCGCGACACCTCAAACAACCTGGTGCCCGCCCCTCGGCGGGACAGCTATGTGCCGGTCGGCTACATCGCGCCGCTGGCGGACAACATCTCTGCCCTCGGCTTCAACATCCAGTCGGAACCGATGCGCGCTGCCGCCATCCAGCACGCCACCGACACCGGCCAGATCAGCCTGACCGCCCCCATCTCCCTGGTACAGGGCACTCGCAAAACCCTGGGGGTGCTGGCACTGAGCCCGGCTTATGCGCATAACACCCCGCTCCCCTCGCAACTGCCGGTCGGCTTTGCGGTTGCAGTCATCACCGCCGACCGGTTGGTGGACATTGCCACCCGCGGCAGTCGCATCGACGGCATCGCCTTCGACCTGCGCGATCCCAGCGCGCCACCCGAGCGTCAGATGCTGTTCGCGTCGCGTGCCGACGCGGACCCGCCGCGCGGCAGCTGGCGCACCGAGTTGCCGATCAACGGCACGCCGTGGCGGCTGGGGGTGTTTCCCGACGCCACCTATCTGGGCGCCAACCGCCCCTGGGGCGCATGGTTGGTGGGGGTGGGCGGCATGCTGCTGGCCACCTTGCTGCAGACCCTGATGTTCGGGATGACCGGCCGCACCGCCGCGGTGCGCAAGGTGGTCGAACAGCAGACCGCCGAAATCCGCAGCAAGAACGCCGCCCTTGCGCGCAGCGAGGAGCTGATGCGCAATGCCATCGAGGCGATCGGCGAAGCCTTCGTCATCTACGACGCCGACGACCGGCTGGTGTATTGCAACGACCGCTATCGCCAGCTGTACTCGGCCTCGGCCGAGGCGATCAAGCCCGGGGCGCGCTTTGAAGACATCCTGCGCTACGGCACCGAGCGGGGGCAATACGCCGAAGCTGTCGGCCGTGAGGAAGAATGGATTCGCGCCCGCCTGGCCGCTCACCTGACCGGCGACTCCGACCTCGTCCAGCCGCTCAGCGACGGCCGCTGGCTGCGGATCTGCGAGCGCAAGACCCCCACCGGCCATATCGTCGGCTTCCGGGTGGACGTCACCGAGCTCTACGACGCCAAGCACGCCGCCGAGCGCGCCAACCACGCCAAGAGCCAGTTCCTCGCCACCATGTCGCACGAGCTGCGCACCCCCATGAACGGGGTGCTGGGGATGGCGCAATTGCTGCAACTGCCCGACCTGAGCGAGGGCGAACGGCAGGAATACGTGCAGACCATCCTGGATTCCGGCCACACCTTGATGACCCTGCTCAACGACATCCTCGACCTCTCCAAGATCGAGGCCGGCCGGCTCGAACTGGTGCCCGACCGCTTCGACCCGGACGCCCTGCTGCACGAAGTGGCGGCCCTGTTTGCCGGCAGCGCCCAGCAAAAGGGGCTCACCCTCACCACCTGCTGGCAGGGGCCGGCCGGGCATGGCTATCTGGGCGACGCCACGCGGATTCGCCAGATGCTCGCCAATCTGGTCAGCAACGCCATCAAATTCACCGAACGCGGCAGCATTCACCTCGACGGCGAAGTGCTCGACCTGCGCGGCGACACCGCCACCCTGCGCTTTGCGGTCACCGACACCGGGCTGGGGATTTCCGACGCGCAGCTGCCGATCCTCTTCCAGCCCTTCTCGCAGGGCGACGGCTCGATCACCCGCCGCTTCGGCGGCACCGGCCTGGGCCTGTCGATCGTGCGGCGGCTGGCGGTGATGATGGGCGGCAATGCCGGGGTGGACAGCGCCGAAGGCCGCGGCTCCACCTTCTGGATCACGCTGCAGGCAGTCGTCCAGCAGGGCGCCGCGGACATCCCCGATGCCGACACATTCGACGCCGCCGCCACGGCCGCGCACGGGCGCGTGCTGGTGGTGGAAGACAACGCCGTCAATCGCCGCGTGGTCGCCAGCATGCTTCAGCGCCAGGGGCTGGACGTCAACCTCCTGACCGACGGGCAGCAAGCGGTATCGGCGATCACCACCCGCGAGATCATCCCCGACGTGGTCCTCATGGACTGTCAGATGCCAGTCCTCGACGGCTACGAGGCCACCCGCCAGATCCGCCAGTGGGAGCACGACGAAGGGCGCTCGCCGCTGCCGATCATCGCCCTCACCGCCAGCGCGTTCACCGAAGATCGTGACCGCTGCCTGGCCGCCGGCATGAACGACTACATCAGCAAGCCCTTGGACATGGACAGCCTGCAGGCCGCGCTGGCCCGCTGGGTACGCCCCGGCATCCGCCCGACCGCGCCCCCTGCAACGCCGACGCCGACGCCGGCATCCACAAGCACCGCCGAGGCCCTCCTCATCGACCGCCACTCACTCGAACAGCGCTTCGACGCCGATCCGGACATGATGTGCTGCGCCCTCGACAGCTATCTGGAGGAATGGGAATCAGTGCTCGACGCGCTCGGCCGCAGCCTGCAGGACGAAGACGCCACCGCCGCCCATCGTCACGCCCACTCCATCAAAGGCATGGCCGCCGCCATCTCCGGCACCGCGCTCACCGAACAGGCCAGAACGCTGGAGATGGCCGCGGCGCGCCAAGAGCTCGCGCTGGTGGCCGCCCAGTTCGACGCCCTGCACGCCAGCGCGCAGGCACTCGCCGACGCCGCCCGGCACTTGCGCGAGACGCTGGCCGGCACTGCCCCGCCCTGACCGCCTCAGGTTTGGCCTCCGCCACTGGCGATTCGATCGCGTCGAGGGCAATGTCGCGATACGTCTCCAGCAGGTTCTCCAGTCGTCCCTGCCCCAGTCCGGTGAAGGGCTCAAGTGCGCTTGAGGGCGCCATCTCGCGAGACCAATTTCCGTCACCTTGTCCGTCTATCATCCGGCCTGCCCCCATCCCGACAGGATGGGCCGACAACTCTTCAGAAGTCCTGACCATGAAACACGATGATGGCATTTCAAACCCCTCCGGCAACCGTCCGTTCACGAACGTGCTTGAGGTCAACATGCAACGCCGCAAGGTGCTGGCCGGCGGATTGGCTGGCGCGGCGATGGGCTTTTTCTCCTCGCCGGCGCTGGCTGGCATGACGGACTGGGAACAGACAGGCAACGACACCCGCCTGCTCGGCTTCACCCCGGTACCGCTCGCCGAGGGCAAGGGCCCGTGGCCGGCGATCTCCACCGATTACGACTACCAGGTGTTGATCCCTTGGGGCGAGCCGCTAGAGCCGGGCGGCCCGGCCTACCAGTGGCCACCCACCGCCGCTGACCAGACCCGCCAGATCGGCATCGGTCACGACGGGATGTGGTTCTTCCCGATGGAAGACAAGGGCTGCCGCGACGATGACGACCCCGCTCACTGGGGCCGTCACCAGCACGGCTGGCGCGGCGGCGAGAACCGCCACGGCATGCTGGCGATCAACCACGAGTTCGGCCGCAGCATGCACGTCTACGGCAAGTCCGCGCCGGAGCGCCTCGAAGACGTGCGCATCTCCCAGCACGCTCACGGCGTGACGGTGGTGGAGATCCAGAAGACAGGCCGCGTCTGGCGCACGGTCCAGAGCGACAACGCCCGCCGCATTCATGTGAACACCCCGGTCGCCTTCAGCGGCCCGGTGGCCGGCCATGCCCTGCTCGCCACCCCCAACGGCAACATCCCGCTGGGCACGGTCAACAACTGCGCCAACGGCCACACCCCGTGGGGCACCTACCTGACCTGTGAAGAGAATTTCAACGGCTACTTCGGCGCACGCAACGCCTGGAGCGCGACCGACGAACAACGCCGCTATGGCTTCTCGGCCAACGGCTTCGGCTACGGCTGGCACCTGTTCGACCGCCGCTTCGACCTGTCCGACGAAGACTATCGAAACGAAGAAAACCGCTTCGGCTGGGTGGTCGAGATCGACCCCTTCGATGCCACCCAGACCCCGATCAAGCGCACCGCGCTGGGCCGCGTCAAGCACGAAGGCGTGGCGATTGCCGAAGGGCGCAACAAGCGCGTGGTCGCCTACATGGGCGATGACGAACGCTTCGACTACCTCTACAAGTTCGTCTCGGAAGACAACTGGAAGAAAATGCGTCGCGAAGGCAAGAGCCCGCTCGATCACGGCACGCTGTACGTGGCGCGCTTCAACGATGACGGCTCGGGCGAATGGCTGGCGCTGAGCATCGACAACCCGGTGCTGGCCGCCCGCTTCGCCGACCAGGCCGAAGTGCTGACCTTTGCCCGCATCGCCGCCGACCTCCTCGGCGCGACCCCGATGGATCGCCCGGAATGGACCACCGTGGCCCCCAACGGCGATGTCTACTGCACCCTGACCAACAACAGCCGCCGCACCACCGCCAATGGCGCCAACCCGCTGGCCCCTAACCCGGACGGCCACATCATCCGCTGGCGCGACGCCGACCAGCACGTCGGCACCACCTTCACCTGGGACATCTTCCTGATCGCCGCCGACACCCACGGCACCGAAGACAGCTTCGCCTCGCCGGACGGTCTGTGGGCCGACCCGGACGGCCGCCTGTTCATCCAGACCGACGGTGGCCAGAAGGACGGCCTCAACAACCAGATGCTGGTGGCCGACACCCGCACCGGCGAGCTGCGCCGCATCTTCACCGGCGTGACCGGCGACGAGATCACCGGCATCACCGTCACCCCGGATCGCCGCACCCTGTTCATCAACATTCAGCACCCCGGTGGCGGCGACCCGACGGTCACCAACTTCCCGGCCGAGCGGGACGACGTGACCGTGCCGCGCGACTGCACCATCGTCATCACCCGCAAGGACGGCGGCATCATCGGCTCCTGATCCCGGTCGGCAGTGCTGGTCGTACGCGGGGCCTGGCTGGCGGATGTCAGTCAGGCCCCGATGCCGTTCACCCCCTAGCGGATGAGCGCGTCGTAGGCGCTCTTCAGAATCAGCGCGCCAACCACCCCGATGAACGCCCGCCGCACGAACCCCGCGCCATACTTCAGCGCCAGCCGCGTCCCGATCACGCTGCCGGCAATATTCGCCACCGCCATGGTCAGCCCGACCTGCCACCACACATGGCCTTTGGCGGCGAACAGGGCCAAGGCGGAGAGGTTGGTGGCCACGTTCAGAATCTTGGCCGACGCCGAGGCATGCAGAAAGTCGTAGCCCAGCAGCCGCACCAGCAGAAAGATGAAGAAGCTACCGGTGCCGGGGCCGAAGAACCCGTCGTAGAAACCGATGACCGCGCCAATGGCGCAGGCCATCGCCAGCTCGGCACCCGCCGAAAACCGGGGCGCGTGGACCGTGCCCAACCCCTTGTTCCACAAGGTGTACGCAAACACCGCGACCAGCACGATCGGCAGCATCCGCCGCAGGAAGGCCGGGTCCATCTGCGTCACCGCCCACGCCCCCAGCAGGCCGCCCGCCAGCGCAAAGCCCGCCGCCGGCAACAACACCCGCCAGTTGATCTGCACCCGCCGGGCGTACTGCCGTGACGCCATCAGCGTGCCCCACACCGACGCACACTTGTTGGTGCCCAGCAAACTGGCCGGCGGTGCGGCGGGAAAGGTCGCGAACAGCGCCGGCACCAGCACCAGCCCGCCGCCCCCGACGATCGCGTCGATCATCCCCGCACACAGCGAGGCAAAGCTTGCAAGCAGGAGTTCGATCGACATCGGCGCATTGTGTCACTGCCCGCGCCGGTCGTGTCAGGCGACTTGGCTAGGGGGTGTCGGGCCGGGCCGGATCGGCATACCAGGCCGACTCGGGCACCAGCTTGGGCTGCGGCGGATCGCCCAGATAATGTGGGGACATGATCTGCACCCCGTGCCGGTTAAAGGCATCCTGGATGGCCGCGTTCAGGTCGCTGGCAACGCGCGCGCGGCTGGCCGGCGCGCTGGCGTTGCCGTGCACCACCAGTGTGTAGGCCACGTAGAAGTCCGACAGCGCGGTCTGCATCACGCGGGGTGCCGGGTCTTTGAGGATGGCCGGCACCGTGCCGGCCGCTTCCGCCAGAATCGCATGCACCTGCCGCCACGGCGTGTCGTAGCCGATGGTCACCGTGGTGTCGAGCACATAGGCTGCCGGCACGCCCGCCGGCTGGATGCGCGAGAAATTGCGCGTCACGTTGCCCAGCACCACCGCGTTGGGGATCGAGACTTCATCCCCCAACCCGGTGCGCAGCCGGGTCACGAACAGGCTCAGTTCGGTCACCGTGCCCTCGTGGCCCTGAATGCGCACGTACTCGCCCTTCTTGAGCGCATAGGTATAGACCAGGATGATGCCGCTGGCGATCTGCCCCACCACCCCCGAGGCGCCGATCGACACCATCAACCCGACCATCACCGACAGCCCCTTGAAAGCCTCGGTATGCGAACCCGGCAGGTAGGGATAGGCCATCGCGATCGCAAACAGCCACACCAGCGCATTGACGATACGCCGGGTTGCCGGCGCGGTATCGACATTGATCCAGCCACTCTCGGCGCCCCCCGCCGCCACCCCGTCGAAGAACTCGAGCGACACCCGCGTGATCACCCACGCCACCAGGAAAATCGCCACCGCAATGAAAATGCCGGGCAACGAACTGGCCACCGAGGTCAGCGCCTCGCTCCCCAAGCTGAGGATCGAGTGCGACAGGCTCTCGCTCATCGGCCGCGTCAGCGCGAACTGCCCGAAGCTGAAGGTCAGGAACACGAACAGCAGGAACATCCCCAACAACCACGCCAGCAGGACGATCAGGCGGCCCAGCAGCGAAGGCGTCATCATCACCAGATGACTTCGCAGCCGCTGCGACACGCTGGCGCGCAGCCAGCGTGCCAACCGCGTCATCACCACCCGGCGCAGCTTCAGCGCCCCCTTCACGATCAACGTCATCAGCGCCAGCAGCAGCAGGGTTGCCGCGCTCACCTTCAGCACCGCATCGAGGCTGGCGCGCGGATCGCGCCGCTCGCGCGCCTCGCTCCAGGCCTTCTGAAGGGCATGCGACGCCTGGTTGGCCAGATGCTCCGGCGTCTCTCCGGCCAGCGCATGCGCATCGCCCGGTAGCACGAAGAACAGCGCCTGCCCGTCGAGCTCCACCTGGATGCCCTGCTCGGTCGGCTTGATCGAAGTCCAGCCCTCCCCCGGCTGCGCAAACGCCGCCTCGATCCGCCGCCGCGCTGCCTCCGCCCGTTCGGCCGGCGAGAACAGCCCCGCCTCTGCCCGGAAAACGTGAATGCTGCGATGGCCGATCACCAGCGGCGCCGCCGACCCGGCCTCCCCCTCAGCAGCAGGAGACGCCGCCATCGCCCCGAGCGCAATCGCCCACAACAGACACGCAAACAGGAATCGTTGGATGTTCATGCGAAGGTTTATTGAATTTGCGTTCTAACCATCAAGCTGAGCCGCGAGCTACTTCCAAGTTGATCCGTCGAGATCACCGAACCCATCTGCTCGCTCCTTCAGCTTTTCGCTGAAGCCGCTTGACAGCGCCGCAACGTATACAAGAACTCCTGCCCGACGCACCTCGTCAAGCAATGGAGCATAGTCACCGTCACCGCTTATAAGTAGCACGGAATCGACGTTTCCCCTGAAGACATGGCTCAACATATCGGTCGCGAGTTGGATGTCGACTCCCTTGCCACTTCGGGCACGGTTGTCCTTCTTGAACACGACAGGCGTAAGTGACGCGGGAAGGAAGGAACATGCGTGCGTGGAGAACTTTTGCTGCTGCAGTTTCTGGCGAACCAAAGCTACTCTTTGATCGTCTCCAACGACGTAGGTGTAGTAGGTCACTCGCAGCACCTGGTGTTGTTGAGCGAGAAAGGTGTAGCCAGGTAACCAAACAAGTGTGTCTGGTTCATGCACGATGCCATCGTGCGGCGTGAACCCAGCACGAACCATCTCCTGATAGCGGAAGACCAAGTTCTCACCATCTACGAAGGCCATGAGTCGGCGGGTCGGGGTCGCTAAGAGCGCCTGCGATATTGGGTCCATTTGCTGCGCCTCCGCGCCTGACAGGTAAAACATGCCGCCTAACGTGAATTCGACTGCACGACCAACGCGCGTAAGGCGCAATCTGTAGGGCGCCAATAAGCGAAGCGCATTGCGCCGAATGTCTAGCGCAAGGCCTCGACCATATCGATCTCTTTGCGCAGCAGCTCGTTGACCAGATCGGACAACTCGATGCCCTTGGCCTGGGCGCGCTCGGCCAGGTACTGCTGCACGCGCTCATCGAGATACACCGGCAGGCGGAAAGTGGCGTCGGGGCGGTAGAACTTGCCGCGCTCGGCCTTGCTGAAATCGTAATGATCCTTCATCGCTTTCACCCTTGTGCCACCTAGCGCGGCACTTCCTCGTAGTTTCTTGCCTCGTCGCGATCGGCGCGGCGCGCCGAAATGATGCGGATGTGCAGTTCCGTGGCGCTGATCTCCTCGGTGGTGTGCACCACCACCAGCAACTGCCCGTTCTCGGCCCGCCCGAGCGTCACCCAGCGCGTCTCGTGCTCGCTGTGCTTGTCATCGAAGATCGTCATCGACAACGAGTCGCGGAACACCGATGTGGCCAGTTGGAAAGACACCCCATGCTTGGACAGGTTCGTACGCGCCTTGTGCTCGTCCCAGCCAAAATCGAACAGCGAACTCACGTGCCCATCACCTGATTGATCTTCGAGCGCTTGACCAGGCTGTCCATCAGGATGATGAGCGCCTGCTGGTCCTCGTCGGGCAGGCGGTCCACATCCTTGAGCAGCGCATGCAGTTTCGGATTGTGCACCGCCGGCTCGCGCACAGTGTCGACCCGCCCGGTCAGCTCATCAAGGCTGACATCGAGCGCATCGGCAATCTTCATGAGCGTGTCCAGTTGCGGCACGAAGTTGCCGCGCTCCCAGCGGTTGTAGGCGCGCGGGTTCGCGCCGATCAGCTCGGCCAGCCGGGCCTGCGTGAGCTTGCGCGCCTCGCGCAGGCTCTTGAGCCGTTCGGCAAATGCCGCCATCTCCTGCCTCATATCTCCGTCGATCACGCTTGGCATTCTATGGCCCCCTCACATCCGGCCCGCCGAAAACACACACAAGTGTCTATAGTATAGACGCAACGAATGTCTATTGACAGGGTTTGGAGGGGAATCGGCATGGCCCGCATGTACTGATACGGTATTTACCTGACACCGGTCACCGACTGGCTTTGAGGATTACGCCGCCTCGTTCATCTTTTCGTCATCCGTGTCGGTGGGCCTGAGCGTCAGGCCGTGCTCAGTTCGGCAAAAAGGCTGCCGAAAAGCTGCCAATCGAAGGCAAGTCCATGCCAATTTTGCGGCAGCATGAAAAGTGAAAGCAAAAGAAAAGCCGCTATAAATCAGCGGCTTGGCTTAGATGTTCTGGCGGAGAGGGCGGGATTCGAACCCGCGTCAGGGTATTACCCTGAACACGCTTTCCAGGCGTGCGACTTAAACCACTCATCCACCTCTCCGCGCGAGGGCCGAATTCTATCAGAAAGCGGGGGGCGGGAAACCCCTGCGGTGGCGTTTTTGCGTGTGCGCTCAGCGATCCGGGGTTTCGGTGATGCTGGGGTAGCGGACGAAGTCGACCAGCGCCTGGACTTCAATCGAGGGGGGCGGGGTGAGCAGGCTGACCACGATGGTGAGCGCGAAACCCAGCGGGACGCCGAAGACGCCGGCGGAGATGGGGTCGATGGCGAACCAGGCGTGGTCCATCGAGCCCTGGAAGAAGGGGTGGGTCTGGCCGACGTAGTAGAGGGTGATCGACAGGCCGCCGATCATGCCTGCGACGGCGCCCCATTTGTTGGCGCGCTTCCAGAAGATGCCCAGCACGAGGGCGGGGAAGAAGGTGGCGGCGGCGATGGAGAAGGCCATGCCGACCATGAACAGGATGTTGTCGGGGCGCTGCGAGGCGACCCACGCGGCGATGGCGGCGACCAGCAGGAGTTGCGATTTGGAGATCACCAGCCGACGCTGGGTGGTGGCCTGCGGATTGACGACCTTGAAGTAGAAGTCGTGCGACAGGGCGTTGGAGATGGTGAGCAGCAGACCGTCGGCAGTCGACAGGGCGGCGGCCAGCCCGCCGGCGGCGACCAGTCCGGAGACCACGTAGGGCAGGCCGGCGATCTCGGGGGTGGCGAGGACGATCACGTCGGTGTCGAGCGTGAGTTCGGCGAGCTGCAGGATGCCGTCGCCGTTGAGGTCTTCGACGCTGACCATGCCGACCTTGCCCCACGAGGCGACCCAGTCGGGGAGGAAGGCGATGCTGCTGCCGACCAGCTGGTTGTAGACCTCCCATTTGGCAAACACCGCGTAGGCCGGCGCGGTGAGGTAGAGCAAGGTGATGAACAGCAGCGACCACATCACCGAGCGGCGCGCTTCGGGCACGCTGGAGGTGGTGTAGTAGCGCATCAGCAGATGCGGCAGGGCGGCGGTGCCGACCATCAGGACGAACACCAGGGCGAGGAAGTTGCGCCGGGCGACATCGCTCTCCTGCGGGTCTTTGCCGGGGTAGGCCTCGGCATGAGGCGGCGGCGGGCGCGCCCGCTCAAGCGCGGTGGCTCGGGCGGACTGCCATTGGGCGCGCGCCTCGCGCTCGGTGCGCGGCAGGTCGCGCAGCGCGCGCTCGGCCAGGGCCACGTCGCGCGCACTGGCGTGGTTCAAGCGCAGGTTGCGCAGGCGCTCGGTGAGGGTGCGCCGTTCCTCGGCCATCGAGCCGGGCAGGTTGTCGATCTTGTAGGTGTAAGCTTCGGCGCGCAGGCGGTACTGGTTGCGGACGGCGATTTCGGCCGGGTCGTTCTGCAGCGCCACTTCCTTCTCGCCGAGTTGCTTGAGCACCCCGCCATAGACGGCCTGCGGCAGCGGCACGCCGGTGAGCTTGTAGGACAGGATCATGACCGGGGTGAGATAGGCGATGATCAGGATCAGGTACTGCGCGACCTGGGTCCACGTCACCGCACGCATGCCGCCGAGAAAGGAGCAGACGAGAATGCCGGCGAGACCGACGAACAGGCCGATCTCGAATTCGACGCCGACAAAGCGGCTGGTGATCAGCCCGACACCGTAGATTTGCGCCACCACATAGACAAAGCTGGCGAGGATGGTCGCGGCGAGGCCGACCAGCCGGGCGAAGTTGCCCTCGTAGCGGGCGCCGAGAAAATCCGGAATGGTGTATTGGCCGAACTTGCGCAGATAGGGCGCGAGCAGCAGCGCCACCAGCACGTAGCCGCCGGTCCATCCGGTGACGAAGGCCAGCCCCTCGAAACCGGCGAAATACAGGGTGCCGGCCAGCCCAATGAAGGAGGCCGCGCTCATCCAGTCGGCGGCGGTGGCCATGCCGTTGAACATCGCCGGCACGCGCCGCCCGGCGACGTAGTACTCGGAGACGTCGGCGGTGCGGCTCATCACCCCGATCACCGCATAGATGGCGATGGTGGCAAACAGGAACAGGTGGCCGATGATGCGGTTGGTCAGCCCGAGTTGTTCGCCCACCGCGAGGAGCAGGACAAACACCAGGAAGCCCCCGGTGTACCACCCGTAGTAGCGTCTCAACTGTCTCATGAAGGCCGAATGGGTCGGCATCGGCGCGGATTCTCCGGCTGCCCGCGGCGGGCGCGGGGGTGGCCGGAGTATACCCCGGCCACCCCCGGCCCTGCGGGATGGGGCGGGCCGCTCAGTATTTCAGGCGCGCGTAGTAGGTCTTCTCTGCCGCCTCGCGCGCCTGCCCCAGGGTATGCACGCCCTTCTCGGCCAGCAGCGGGAGCATCTTGAGGAACACTTCGGCGGTGACGATGGCGTCGCCCATGGCGGTGTGCCGACCGATGATGGTGACCCCGAATCGCTCGGCGATCGCCTCCAGCCGGTGGCTGTCCTGATTGGGGTGGATGATCGCCGAGAGCAGCAAGGTGTCGAGCACCGCGTGGTCGAACTTCAGCCCACAACTCTCTTCCTTGAGCTGCAGGAAGCGCATGTCGAAGGCCGCGTTGTGGGCCACCAGCACGGTGTCCGCCGAGAAGGCATGGAAGGCCGGCAGCACCTTGCCGATGGTGGGCTGGCCGACCAGCATCTCGGGCGTGATGCCGTGAATCTTGGTGGACTCGGCGGGCAGGCTGCGCTGCGGATCGACCAGCTGCTCGAAGGTGTCGCTGTGCAGCAGCTTGCCGTTGAGGATGCGCGCCGCGCCGAGCTGGATGATCTCGTCACCCTGCGAGGGGTTGAGGCCGGTGGTCTCGGTGTCGAAGACGGTGTAGGTCAGCCCGGCGAGCGGACGGTCGTCGAGTTCGTGGCTCTTGTCGGACCACGCGAAGAGGTCGAAGTCGTAGTATTCCGGCCGGCTCTCGCCGCGCAGATAGACGTCCGACTCAACCTCCTCCTGCGGCAGCGCCGAGGGCAGCACGAAACGGAAGAAGGCGCGATGGCGGACCTTTTCGCGCTCCAGCCACATTTCGCCGTCGTGGCGCTCGATCACGTCGCGCACCGTCAGCGGGCTGTTCTCGCCGGCAAAGCGCATCGGCTCGAGCTCCCAGTTCATCACCGTTTCGGTGCTCATCGCCTGTCCCGACCAGATCAGGTCGAGGTGCACCAGCCGGCCCGACTGGCTGAGCCGGAAGCGCAGTTCGCGAATCTCGAATTCGTCCGACAGCCGGCTGGCCAGGTAGGTGATGGCCTGCATCAGCGAGAAGCTGTCCACCTTGACCCACAGGGTCTCGTCCACGTCCTCGATCTTGGTGCGCAGGCTGAGGCGGCTCTCGACCCGCCGCTGTACCGCCGCGATAAGGTCCGCGCCGAGCATCTCCTCGAGCTGCCAGCGCGCCTTGAGCGAATCGGCGAAGGCCGACGCGCTCTCGTCGAGGCGCACGCTCATGGCCTTGACCTCGTCGCCGATCACGCGACGGAAGCGCTGGCGCAATTCCTCGTCCAGATCCTGATAGTCGAGCATCTCGGCGGCCGCCCGCACATTGGCCAGCGAGGCGCGGTTGCCCTCGGTGAGGGTGTGCAGAATCTCGTCGCGGCGCGCTTCGTTCTCGATGGTGCGGGTGATGTTGTCGAGCATCAGGATGAAGCCGGTGACCGGCCGGTCGCTGTGCTCCTTGCCGGCCCCCAGCACCGGCGCCATCTGCGCGCGCAAGAGCTGACCGGCGCGGGTGGTGGTGACGAAGTTGGTCACCGGCTGGGAAGCGCTCTTGCGCAGCCGATGCTGAATGTTCTCCAGCGCGTGGGCGATCAGGTTGCGATCCATGACGGCGTAGATCGAGCGCCCCAGCCCGATCAGTTCGCCGCCGCCGGCGGCCCCCGGCGCATCCGACAGGGCGCGGAACTGCAGCCGCGCGCGGTTGTTGTAGAGCAAGATGCGGCCATCCAGATTGCACACCACCACGCTCTGGGTGAGCTCCGACATCAGCGCGGCGAGGCGGTTTTTTTCTTCCTCCACCGAGCGGCGCGCATCGGCCACCCGCTTCTCGACATCTTCCTGCAGGCTCTGACGGTGATCGGCGAGGGTATTGATGATGTCGACGAACGCCTTCGTCTCCGGCGTGCCCTCGGGCGTCAGACGCCGGGCCGGCTCGGCGGTCAGCAGCGTGCGCCCGCTCTCGGCCAGTTTGGCGGGCACCCCGACAAAGCGCAGGTACAACTCGCGCACGCCCATGGCGGCAATCGACATCGCCAGCACGATCATCACCCCGAGAAGGCCGCCGCGCGGCGCGATCATCGGCCCGAGCACGGCGCGCTCGTCGACCGACAGGTCGGCCCACAGCGCCATCCCGGTCGCCACGAAAGCCACCAGCGTCCACACACAGGCGGCAGCGACGGCGAGCGCCATCCGGGCCTTCAGACTCACGATGCGGCCCCGAGCAGTTCGCGCACCTTGTCGACCAGATCCTTGGTCGAGAATGGCTTGGTGACGTAGGCGTCGGCGCCCAGCGCGAGGCCCTTGGCCATTTCGGTGTCGCGCCCCTTGGCGGTGAGCATGAGGATGCGGGTGGCCGCCAGCGCCGGATCGGCCTTGACCTCCTGGCACACCTCGAAGCCGCTCTTCTTGGGCATCATCACGTCAAGCAGCACCAGGTCCGGCGTCTCGGTGCGGATCTTGACCAGCGCCTCCTCCCCGTCGACCGCCACCACCACCTGAAAGCCCTCGCGCTTCATCAGGAATTCAAGCGAGATGACAATGTTCGGCTCGTCGTCCGCAATCAATATCTTTTTTGCATCAGCCATGTGTTCTCCCCTCCAAACTCATTTTAAGCCATCGAAATGACCCATCGTGCTACCCGCCAGGATTTGTTTCCGGATCGACGGCCAGGCTCAACGGCAAGACAAACGAAAAGACGGCACCGTGCCCCGGCTCGCTGGTCACCCACAGCCGACCGCCGAAATGCTCGATGATCTGACGGCTGATCGGCAGCCCCAGCCCGGTCCCGGTCGGCTTGCCGCCGCTGCCGCTGGCCTGCCGGAAGCGCTCGAAGATCTCGCCCTGCGCCTCGAGCGGAATGCCGGGACCGTTGTCGGCCACATCCACCTGCACTTCCGTGTCGTTCTGGCGCACCGTCACCCGCACCACCCCGGTCTCCTCCGGCACGAAGCGCGCGGCGTTACCGATCAGGTTGAGCATCACCTGCACCAGCCGGTCGGAATCGACGCGCAGGATCGCCACAGAGGGCGGCAGGTCGAGCTCGAGCCGGGCCTTGCGCTCGCGCAACAGCTGCCCGGCGGTGCCGGTGGCGTGCGATACCAATTCGATCAGATCGACGTCGGTGGTGTGCCACTGGGCGTGGCCGGATTCGATCTTGGCCAGATCGAGCACCTGGTTGACCAGCCGCGTCAGGCGCTCGGTCTCGCTGACGATGATCGCCAAAAAGCGCTTGCGCTCGGCCAGATCGATTTTCGGATCCTCCAGCAGCATCTCGGAGAAGGCGCGGATCGAGGTCAGCGGGGTGCGCAGCTCGTGGGTCACCGAGGACATGAAGTCGTCCTTGACCCTGTCCAGCTCCTTGAGGCGCTCGTTGGCGGCGCGCAGGTCTTCGGTCGCCGCCTCCAGCTCGCGCGATTTTTCCTCCAGCTCGCGCGAATAGGCACGCACCTGCGAGGCCTCGTCGAGGATGTTCATCACCTCTTCGAGGCCGAGCGCCTCCTCCTGCACCACCGAGGCAATCATCACCCGCGCCGACACACTGCCGATCGCGCCGGCGAGCAGGGTCTCGGCGAAGTGCACCAGATCGCCGTCGGCTTCGAGATCCTCGATCCGCGCGACGCCGCGCTGGCGGGCGTAGGCCGAAAAGCTCGCCTTGACCCGCCGGGCGCCCAGAAAACGCGCGAGCAAGGCCAGCAGATCGTCGATCTTGGCCTGCCCGCGCCAGAAGCGCGCGGCGCCCACCGGTTCGCGTTCGAGAATGTCCACAAACAGTCCCGCCTGCCCCACCTCGACCGCGCTCGGCGGCTTCCACAGCGAGATGGCGACAAAGGCGCCAACGTTGGCAAACAGGCTCCAGAACAGCGCATGGGTGGTCTGGTTGACGCCAGTCAGGCCGAACAAATTTTCCGGCTTGAGCAGCTCAATGCCGAAGATGCCGGTATTGACGAAATCCATCGGCAACCAGCCGGACTTGGCAAACGAAGGCAGCAGCAGGGTGTACATCCACACGATGAAGCCGGCGCTCAAGCCGCCGATCGCACCAATGCGGGTGGCGCCGCGCCAGAAAATGCCGCCAAGCAGGGCCGGCGCAAACTGGACCACCGCGGCAAAACTGATCAGCCCGATCGACACCAGCGCGTAGGCCTGCCCGGCAAGGCGGAAGTACAGGTAGCCGAGCAGCAGGATGGCCACGATGGCGCCGCGCCGGATCACCAGCAGCAGGCCGGAAAGATCGTGCGGCGCATGCCGGCGGAAGCGCGAATTGGACAGCAGCAGCGGCATCACCAGATCGTTGCAGACCATGGTCGACAAGGCGATGGTCTCGACGATCACCATGCTGGTGGCAGCCGACAGCCCACCGATGAAGGCCAGCAGGGTGAGCAGGGAATAGCCCTCGGCGAGCGGCAGGGTGAGGACGAAGGAGTCCGGGTCAATCGCCTCGGAGGGAAAATGCAGGGCGCCGCCAAGGGCGATGGGCAGGACGAAGATGTTGATCAGCAGGAGATAGACCGGGAACAGCCAGGTCGCCTTTTGCAGATGCCGCTCATCGACGTTCTCCACCACCGCCACCTGGAACTGGCGCGGCAACATCAGGAAGGCCAGCCCCGAGAGCAGCATCAGCGCCGCCCAGTCGGCCGGGCTGCCGGTCTGCTCCAGGGTGAGCAGGGGCGACAGATCGGGTGAGATGGCGGCGCGCACGAAGATGTCGTCCCAGCCATCGTAGATGTAGAAGGTGACCACCACCCCGACGGCCAGGAAGGCGACCAATTTGACCACCGACTCGAAGGCGATCGCCGCCACCATGCCTTCGTGGCGCTCGGTGGCGTCGAGATGGCGGGTGCCGAAGATCATCGTAAACGCGGCCAGCACCAGTGCCATGTACAGCGCAGTGTCGCGGTACCACACGCCGGGCCCGGCGGGCTCCGCACCGGTCAACAAGCCATATTCGCTCGACACCGCCTTGAGCTGCAGGGCGATGTACGGAACGATGCCGATCACCGCCACCAGCGTGACCATGCTTGCCAGCAACCGGCTCTTGCCGTAGCGCGAGGCGATGAAGTCGGCGATGGAGGTGATCCGGTAGGCCTTACTGATGCGTACCATCTTGAGCAGCACCAGCGATGACAAGGCCATCACCAGGGTCGGGCCGAGATAGACCGGCAGGAAGCCGATGCCAGCCGACACCGCGCGGCCGACGCTGCCGTAGTAGGTCCACGCCGTGCAGTACACCGCCAGCGAGAGGGCATACACCCACGGGTTGGCGATGAGCGATCGCCCGGCGTCGGCGCGCCGGTCGCCATACAGCGCGACGACGAACAGCAGCGCCAGATAGGCAAACGAGGCGCCAACGATGATTCCGCCGGAGAGCATCAGGCGCGCTCGACCGTCCAGGCCAGCACGATGATCAGCGCGACCCACAGCCCGAAGACGTAGAGATAGATCTGCGGCACCCAGAAATGCAGGTCCGCCGCATCGAACAGCCACAACATCGGCGCATTGAACAGCAGCGCCGCGAGCACCGCGCACGCCACCAGCCGTTGCCGCGCAAGAGCTTTACGCATATCCCACTCCTTGCAGAATGGTCGATCCGTGATGGCATGCCGCGGCGGCGCTGTCGCCACCTGACGGGGTGCGGCCCTGCCAAAAAAAAGGCGCGTTTCCGCG
>JAGRFO010000040.1 GCA_020446005.1 Rhodocyclaceae bacterium
CAGCGTGTGGCCATCGCCCGCGCGCTCGCCATGCGCCCCAAGGTCATGCTGTTCGACGAGCCCACCTCCGCACTCGACCCGGAAATGGTCAACGAAGTGCTCGACGTGATGGTCGAACTCGCGCATGAAGGCATGACGATGATCTGCGTGACCCACGAGATGGGTTTCGCCAAAACGGTTGCCGACCGGGTCATCTTCATGGACCGCGGCCAGATCGTCGAGAGCAATCCGCCGGACGAATTCTTCAACAACCCGCAGAACGAGCGCACCCAGCTTTTCCTGAGCCAGATCCTGAATCATTGATTCGCCCTGCCCGGATGCAGGCGCGCATCCAATCGGTTATCGTTGAAACGGGCGCCTGATCGGCGCCCGTGTCGTCTCACTCCACCGAATCGCGCTCATGCCCACGCTCCAGACGCTGCCCCTCTTTCCGCTCCAGACCGTGCTCTTCCCCGGCGGCCTGCTGCCGCTGCGCATCTTCGAAGCGCGCTATGTCGACATGGTTAGCGCCTGCCTGCGCAGCGGGAGCACCTTCGGCATCTGCCTGATCGCCGCCGGCACCGAAGTGGGCGAGGCCGCCATTCCCCACCATGTGGGCACCGAAGCGCGCATCCTCAGCGCGGACAGCGAGGCAAGCGGGTTGCTCGACATCGTCGTCATCGGCGAGCGCCGCTTCCGCCTGCACGACCACTCGGTCGGCAAGTTGCAGGCGCTGGAAGGCGAGGTCGAATGGCTCCCGCGGATCCCGCACACCGAGGTTCCCGACGCTCAGGCCAACCTCATCCCCCTGCTCGAAAAGATCGTCGCCGACCTGGGCGATCGCGTCTCCACCCCCCACCGCTTCGACGACGCCGAATGGGTCGGCGCACGTTGCGCGGAAGTGCTGCCCATCCAGCCGCTCGCCAGGCAGAAACTGCTGGAGCTGGACGATGTGGTCAGCCGGCTGGAGATCATCCAGCAGTATCTGGATCAGCGGAATTTGCTGACGACGCCGAAGGGAGGGTGATCGCTGGGCCCTTCCGCTAGCCGGCATCGAGGAGTATCCGGCTCACCGGCTTGGGCAATCCCAGCTCCCGCATCGCATCCAGCGCAACGATCCGCCCGGCTTCAATCTTGGTAACCGCGTCCAGATCCGCCACCTCGAAACGAACCGGCAGGATGTCCAGCACAAAATGGGTGAACGTATGGCGCAGTGCTGGCAACGCTGATATCACCACTGCTACATCCCCGGCGAATCCCTGCCACCAGTTTGCCGGCGCGACACTCGATTCAAATTCCGGCAGCGACAGCAAGCCCCCCCAGATTCCCTTCGGCGGTCGCTGCACCAGCAGCACGTGGGTGCCGTCCGTCACCACCGCCATTTGGGTGCTCCGGACCGGTGGTTTCTTGCGCGGGCGGGCTTCGGGCAGTTCGGCAGTACGGCCGGTTTGGTGGGCGACGCAGATTTCCGTCATCGGGCAGTGCTCGCACTTGGGCGCGCCGCGCACGCACACGGTGGCGCCCAGGTCCATCTGGGCCTGAATGTAGGTCGGGATGTTTTTCTTCGGCAGCAGGTCTTCGGCCAGATCCCAGAGCTTTCGCTCCACCGGCAGGCTGCCCGGATAGCCCTCGACGCCAAAGACCCGACACAGCACCCGCTTGACGTTGCCGTCGAGGATCGCGGCGCGCTGGCCGAAGGCGAAGGCGGCGATGGCGGCGGCGGTGGAGCGGCCGATGCCGGGGAGGGCGGCGATCTGTTCGGGCGTGTGCGGGAACTGCCCGCCAAATTCGCGCATCACCTGCTGGGCGCAGGCGTGCAGGTTGCGCGCGCGGGCGTAGTAGCCGAGGCCGGCCCACAGGGCCATCACCGTGTCGGCGGGCGCTTCGGCCAGCGACGCGAGGGTGGGGCAGCGCTCGAGGAAACGGGCGTAGTAGGGGATGACCGTGTCCACCTGGGTCTGCTGCAGCATGATCTCCGACAGCCAGATGCGGTAGGGGTCGGTGGTGTTCTGCCAGGGCAGATCGTGGCGACCATGCTGCGCATGCCAGCGGATCAGTCGGTCGGCGAAGGTGCTCATGTGGGGCGTCGGGGGCAAAAGCGGATGGTACTCCGTCGGATGGCGCGCCGCGCGGCCGGGTCGACGCCGCTCCGACGCGCAGGGATAATGGGCCGCTTGTGAATTCTGCCCGCCACGACATGACCGCTCGATCCGACGATCCGCAACGCGCCCTTCGCGACAACCTCGGCATGTTCGCCACCGGCATCACCGTGGTGACCACGCGTTTGCCCGATGGCACGCCGGTGGGGCTGACGGTCAACTCCTTCAACTCGGTGTCACTGC
Organism: Rhodocyclaceae bacterium; assembly: GCA_020446005.1. Taxonomy (GTDB): domain Bacteria; phylum Pseudomonadota; class Gammaproteobacteria; order Burkholderiales; family Rhodocyclaceae; genus Nitrogeniibacter. Next base: position 2,322 of record JAGRFO010000040.1, read on the forward strand.
AGCCGCCGCTCATCGTCTGGTCGCTCGCCACCCACCTGCCCAGCGTGAACGCCTTTGTCGATTGCGAACACTACGCCATCAATGTGCTGGCCGAAGACCAGCAGGCGCTGTCGCAGCGCTTCGCCACGCGGGATGTCGACAAATTCGCCGGGCTGGCGGTGCGCGATGGTTTGGGCGGTGCGCCGCTGCTGGCGGGATGTTGCGCCTGGTTCGAGTGCCGCAACACCACCCGCCACGACGGCGGCGATCACCTGATGTTCGTGAGCGAAGTCATCCGCCACGCACGCGAGCCGCGCCCACCGCTGCTGTATTTTGCCGGGGAGTATCGGCGCCTCCGGCCCTGACCGGGCGCTTCAGGCGCGCTGCCAGTCATCCCGCGCATGGCCGCTCAGGCGGGTGCGGGTGAAATTCCACGACAAGGTGATGCGCGGTTCGTTGCCCGGGTAGGGATTGACGTAATGCACCAGCTGGCTGGGGAAGATGATCATCGTCCCGGCGCAGGGCTCGGGCGTGATCGCGTGGGTCATCCGGTCCCCCTCGATCGGGCAGCAGACCTGCGCGCGCGGGTCGCCGATGCAAAAACTGCCGGCCAGCGGATCGTTCGGGACCGCCTCGCCCAGTGACAGGAAATACACCACGCTGGCGACCGAGCGCAGATGGCTGTGCGGCATGCAGTAATCCCCGTGGCGGTACACATTGCCCCAGGCGTCGTCAAGGTGGATCTCCTCGGTCTGAAGCACCTCGCGGCAGAGCCGGTGGGCGCGGGCGTTGATCAGTCGCGCGGCCGGAGAGCGCCACTCCGGTAATCCGCGCAGCTTGGTCCCGCAGCCGCCCTTGAAGAGCCGCTCGGTGAGCCGCCCCTCGGCTTCCAACGACAGCATCTTGGCGAGGAGCTGCGGGTGATACCGGTCGGTGTCGGGGAATTCGGTGAACTTGACGGTCGGCTCGCCCAGTTGCCCCAGCCGCTGTCCCACCGGCCAGACCTCGATCCGGTCGCCATCCACGACCACGGTGCCGGGTTGCTGCGCGGGGGGCGCTGCCGGATGCTGTTTCATGAAAACTTGCCGCCTTGATTCATCGTCGTCCCTTTATGATAGGGGACCGCTGCGGGTGGGCAAGTGGGTGCGGAGCGAAGGGCTGGAGCGGGTGAAGGGAACAGAACACAACACCCAACCCATTGACAAAAAAACAGATTCTTTCTGTTTTCCCAATGGGATAACACCATATTATGTACCGCCCTCTCCCCCTCGGCAAGCAAGGCCGTCTGCCAAGGTCCTCTGACGTCCACCCACAGCCACCAAGGTGAGTGCTGAGGCGACGAGCATGGACATTGGTTCAGGCGTCCGGCTGCCTTTCAAAGAAAAAGCATTCCGGCAGGATTGCGGGTGCGATGTGCTCGACGTCTTGCGCGGACACACCACAGGCGAAGAAGCTCTCTCTCCATTGCCGGACGACGGCGACGATGTTGTCGATCTCCCGGCGCGCCTCTTCCGCGGACAGACCGAACCGCCCCGGCTGGGATAGCAGGTTGTAGATGCTGGCTGTGCGGCCGTAGCTCCCCACGGTCAACGCGAGATCGCGTCGTTCGATGCTGACCACGGGCGCGGGCACCAAATCGTAGGCCGGTGAAAGCCGCCACCCTTTCTGTCGGCGCAGCAAGGCATGGTTGCGTGGGTGGTCGTCGTTGTTCGTCACGGCCGCGTTGAAGACCATTCGGCGGAACAGCTCTGCACAATCGGCTTCGGGCTTGTCGGACCACCGCCGCAGGTTGTCGGCCAGCAACGGGTAGGACCAGCGATCCCTGTCCACATGGCTATCGCCGCAGTCGAGTACGGTCAGGCCGCTGACCAGGCCGAAGCGCAGATAGCCACCCTCGGCGTACTCCCGATCGAAACGCTGCAGCATCAACACGTCGCCGTGGCCGACCGACTGCAGCCGCGCCTGGGTGACGTTCAGACCGCAGCGCCTGGCCAGATCCAGCGTCGCAAACTCGACCCGCTGGAGATTGAAACGGTCATCCTTGGCGGGGAACTTGCCGAGCCACAGGCTCTGCCCGTCTTCGATCGTGGCCTTCGGCCGCGCGCCGCCCATGCTGGTGCCGGGATCGAGTTGTTCGAGCAAATACGCGGCGACGTGCTTGCCTTCCTCGATGGCCTGCGCCGCGGCAATCAGCTCATCGAGTTGATGCGTTCGGTTGTAGTGACGCTTGGGTGCAGGCGGCTCTGCCTTGAGGCCAAAACTCAGGTAGCCGGCCCCGTCCTGGGGGCCATGGAGCAGGTAGTCGATCTCCTGGAGATCGGCCGGGCTGCGCTCCAGCTTGTTTTCGATCACGCGTCGGCCCCAGGCATCCGGTGCAGCGTCGCGTACCGCGCCGGGGATGCCCTTGAGCTGCGTAAATTCGAACACCTGCTTGGCCAGGGGCAGCCGGAACGGATCGAGTGCCACCGCCTCGGGCCGCGCAAGATAGCGATCGCCGTAGCGGAATCGCCCGATCTGGATGCCGTCCGGCAAGGTCTGCACGCGCAGCAGCGCCGCCGGAACGGTCTCCAGGCTGCCGGGAAGCTGGATGTAGACGTAGGCCTCGCGCTCAGAAGTCATAGTCGTCGCCAGCCTTGCGTGGCTTGCCGGCTCGGCTGGGGCGCCGAGCGGCTTCGAGCGCCTTGCCGTGCAAATCGGCATCTGGATCGGCGACGCCGTCCAGCGTCCGATCCAGTCCCAAGGCCCATAGCACCGTGAAGCACACCCCGACCGCCGTGCCGGGCTTGCCCAGTTCCAGCGCAGTCAGGGTATTGCGGTTGATGCCCGCCTTGCTCGCCAGATCCGCTACGGACCAGCCGCGCCGGATGCGGGCGATCCGGATTCGGTGGCCGAGCTGGATCACTTGCTCGGCGACATGCATCGGGGTCTCGAATCTGCTCATCTAAATCGGCATTTCACAGTTCAATGCCCAAAATAATAGGCGATACAATACGGCATGGCAAGCCAAGAGCGCCTTTTGTGCCCATTATGCTAAGCGTTACACAGCTTGGCGCCTGTTATTTTAGGCAAAATATGCCGAGATCGCGCAGACCCTAAGCGACATCAACCAGGTGATCGTGCCGGGATACGCGTTGTCCGCTGTCGACGCGGCCTACTTCGCAGGCCTGATCGAACAGCGCAGCGTGGCTGAGCACGTTGGCAGGTCAAATGCCGTTCCTCTGGGGAGTGGCCTCAGAAACAGGCGTTGCTTGCACGCCTGGGGGCCGCTTCCGCCAAGGCCACCCCCGTGCTTTGGGATGCGCTGTAGGCGCCGTCCTCCCCGAAGCGCCTGCGTCCGTTTCAGTCTGACAGCATTTCCCACAGGTCTAAGCACACCCATGGACTCGCGGAACGTAGCTGCATACGGTACATGGTGACGATCGGCGAACTCGGGGGGAACACGCAGATAGACCCGAGGCAGCACAGCTGATGCAGAACGGGTCTTGCACCGCTCAGACGAAACAACAACGCTCACGCATTTACGCGAATGGCATGTCTCGATTTTGTTGCTGGAAATCCCGCCAGCACCGCCCACGCAGTCAAGAGCGAACCCATCATCGCACATAGACGGTCCTCCGTGATGGTCCGACCGGGGTGACTTGATCGCTGCGTGCGAATGAGCCTGGACATCGACGCTTTCGCCGTTGCTAACGCCAGGAGGAACGTCCTGGCCTTGGGGAGCTTTTGATGTAGATATTCCTTGTAGGGAGAGGGATGCATGCACGACAGTCCACCTGTGTCCAAGGTCTATTATCGACCGATCGAAGCAGCCATACGCTGGGCAGGCCTGCTGAAACACAAGAAAGAAATTCTGCGCTTGATCTCGTGGCCGAGGCATTTGCCCATGACGCTCGATTTCCCGGGATGGACCGAGCTACGCCTATGCACCGAGCGCATCTACGATGCAATCTTCAACGGCGAACTCCCATACGGCTGCAATGGCATCACGCAGAACGACAAGGCGCTCTGGGATTCTCCCGACCTCACCATCAGGCACGTCGACCTCAAGCGCTGGATGCGGGATCAATACCCTGAGCAGCGACCAGCCTTTCTCTTCAGCCGCCGCGAGCGCATCGCACACCCCATCATCACCTTGGAAACAGGGCAAGCGATGCTGGTGGAGCGGAAGGCATTGAAGGCAGAGCTGAAACAGTGCCGGCGCCAGCTTGAGATGCTGCAAGAGCAGCATCACGTATTGTCGAACCAGATCGAAGTGACGCCGGCATGCAACGAGTACTCGATAACGAATCGAGCGGAGTCCACCTACCAGCACATCATCGGCGGCATGCTTGATCTGATGCTGGGCCAGTCGCCAGCAGGTACTCCTTACTCGTGCTTCAAGACACAGGAAGCCATCGTCAGTGCGCTGATCGCGCATCACGACGGCATCATGGGGATCACCGAGCGCACGCTGAATGGCAAGTTCGCCCAGGCTCGCCGAAGAATGCGCAGCTTGACCGCCTAGGTCTGCAGAGAGGCGGGCCGCCACGCTGCGGACGCGATGTTCCTGTCGCGTTACGACTTGCAAGCTTGTATGTGCAGTCCCGGAAATTGCATTTGCAATGGCTTCCGGCAGTGAGGTCTATTTAATGAGGGTCACGCCAACGAGCGCCACCGAGCGTTAAGGAGTGACCATCATGTCGCAACCGCCTGCATTGCTGCCGGGCGAGCGCCGCATCCTGCGGCTCGACGAAGTCGAAGCCAAGTCTGGTTTCAAGCGCGCCCACATCTACAGCCTGATGAAGAAGGGCGAGTTCCCGCAGGCACTGCGTCTTGGGGTCCGTGCGGTCGGCTGGGATTCGACCGAGGTAGACCTCTGGATCAGCGAACGCCTCAAGAACCGCGTGTGACCGGCTCTCCCACGGATTCACAGAACACCTACGAGGAGAGTCTGATGCAGGTCATATCCATCATTTCCACGAAGGGCGGGGTCGGCAAGACAACCACCGCCGCGAATCTGGGCGGCCTGGTTGCCGACGCCGGATTGCGCGTGCTGCTGCTCGACCTCGACGTACAGCCCACGTTGTCGTCCTACTACGAGTTGGCGCACCGAGCCCCTGGTGGCATCTACGAGTTGCTGGCATTCAATGAGCAGCGCCTGGAGCAGTTAGTGTCGCGGACCACCATCACCGGCCTGGACCTGGTGCTGTCCAATGACGATCGTGGTGAGCTGAACACGCTGCTCCTCCACGCTCCGGATGGGCGGCTGCGGCTGCGCCACCTCTTGCCCGCCCTGGCTCAGCAATATGACCTGGTACTGATCGATACCCAAGGTGCGCGAAGCGTGCTGCTGGAAATGGCAGTACTCGCTTCCGATGTGGCGCTTTCGCCCGTGACCCCGGAAATCCTGGCTGCGCGCGAACTGCGTCGCGGCACCCTGCAGTTGATCCAAGACATCTCCCCATACCGGCATCTTGGTATCGAGCCCCCTCCGTTGCATCTGCTGATCAACCGCGTGCATCCGGTTTCGTCGAATGCGAAGCTGATCCAACAGGCATTGCGCGAAGTGTTCGCGGGCCAAGTCGGCGTGAATGTCCTGGACACGGACGTTCCCGCCATCGAAGCCTATCCCCGTGCATCGACGAAGGGCCTGCCGGTGCACCGCGTCGAGTACCGACAACCTCTGAGTCGGGTCGCGCCGGCGGCATTGGCGACCATGCGCGCCCTGGCGGTAGAGTTGTTTCCGGCATGGCGCGAGCGCCTCGCACAGGTGACAGGCAAGCCCAATGACTCCAGGGGAGCCCGCCATGGCGAACGCGCATGAACTGGCGCGCGGCCATAAGCGATTGCGTGCCCTGATTGAATTCGCCC
>JAGRFO010000041.1 GCA_020446005.1 Rhodocyclaceae bacterium
ACCCAGCACTCGGTCAAGGAATTGCGCGAGATCGGCATCCAGCCGGACATCCTGCTGTGCCGCGCCGACCGCTCCATCCCGGCCGACGAGCGGCGCAAGATCGCGCTGTTCTGCAACGTCATGCCCGAAGCCGTCATTGAAGCGCTCGATGCGTCGTCGATCTACAAAATCCCGGGCATGCTGCACGATCAGATGCTCGACGAGATCGTCTGCCACAAGCTCGATATCCTCGCCAGGGCGGCTGACTTGTCGGTGTGGCAGCGCCTGATCCACGCCCTGGAACACCCGGAGGACGAAGTCGACATCGCCTTCGTGGGCAAGTATGTGGATCTCACCGAGTCCTACAAATCGCTCATCGAAGCCTTGAACCATGCCGGTCTGCACACCCGCAGCAAGGTCAATATTCATTTCTTCGACTCCGAGGAGATCGAGCACAAAGGCTGTGGCGCGCTGCAGAAAATGGACGCCATCCTGGTGCCCGGCGGCTTCGGCAAGCGCGGCACGGAGGGCAAGATCAAGGCGATCCAGTACGCCCGCGAAAACAAGGTGCCGTATCTGGGCATCTGCCTCGGTATGCAGCTCGCAGTGGTCGAATTCGCCCGCAACGTGGCGGGCATGAGCGGCGCGCACAGCACCGAGTTCGACGACAAGAGCGCCTTCCCGGTGATTGGCCTGATTACCGAATGGCTCGACCGCAGCGGTCAGGTCGAACGGCGCGACGGCAGCTCCGACCTTGGCGGCACGATGCGTCTGGGCGGGCAAACCTGCCTGCTCGCCGAGGGCTCGCTCGCCCGCAAGGTCTATGAACAGGCCGAGATCGTCGAGCGCCATCGCCATCGCTACGAAGTGAACAACACCTTGCTCGGCCAGCTCGAAGCGGCCGGGCTGCGCGTCTCTGGTCGGGCCAGCGGTACCGACCTGTGCGAGATGGTCGAGTTGCCCGATCACCCGTGGTTCGTCGGCTGTCAGTTCCACCCCGAATTCACCTCCAACCCGCGTCATGGTCACCCGCTGTTTACCTCGTACGTGAAGGCCGCCATCGCCGCGCGTCACGCCAAGGAGAGGCCTTGTGAAACTGTGTGATTTCGAGGTCGGGCTGGATCGCCCCTTTTTCCTGATCGCTGGCCCGTGCGTGATCGAGTCCGAGCAGATGGCGCTCGACACCGCCGGCGAACTCAAGGCGATCTGCGCCGAACTGGGCATTCCGTTCATCTACAAGTCGTCCTACGACAAGGCCAACCGCAGCTCGGGCAGTTCCTACCGTGGACTCGGCATGGCCAAGGGGCTGGAGATTCTCGCCCGCGTGCGCGAGACCGTAGGCGTGCCGGTGCTGACCGACGTGCATGCGATCGACGAGATCGGGCCGGTCGCCGCGGCCGTCGACGTGCTGCAGACGCCGGCCTTTCTGTGCCGGCAGACCGATTTCATCGAAGCGGTGGCGCGCTGCGGCAAACCGGTCAACATCAAGAAAGGGCAGTTTCTGGCCCCCGGCGACATGAAGAATGTGGTCGACAAGGCCAAGGCCGCCAACGGCGGCGCGGACACCATCATGGTGTGCGAGCGCGGCGCTTCGTTCGGCTACAACAACCTGGTCTCGGACATGCGCTCGCTGGCGATCATGCGCGAGAGCGGCTGCCCGGTGGTCTATGATGCCACTCACTCGGTGCAACTGCCGGGTGGGCAGGGGGCAGTGTCGGGCGGGCAGCGTGAGTTCGTTCCGGTGCTCGCCCGCGCGGCGCTGGCCGCCGGGGTGGCGGGCGTGTTCATGGAAACCCACCCGACTCCCGAGACCGCCTTGTCCGATGGCCCCAATGCATGGCCGCTGCCGAAGATGAAAGCCCTGCTGGCCACCATGCGCGATCTCGATCGTCTGGTCAAACAGGCCGGTTTTCTCGAAACGGCCGGCGTCTGATGTCTCCCATTTTTCGATTAATTGACTGAATCTGAACAGGAAGTCTTATGAGTGCGATTATTGACGTCATCGCCCGCGAAGTGCTCGACTCGCGCGGCAACCCCACCGTTGAAGCCGACGTGCTGCTTGAATCCGGCGTGATGGGCCGCGCGGCGGTGCCGTCCGGTGCGTCCACCGGCGCACGCGAGGCGATCGAACTGCGTGACGGCGACGCCGCCCGCTATCTGGGCAAAGGCGTGCTGCGGGCGGTCGAGAACGTCAATACCGAAGTGTCCGAAGCGCTGATCGGGCTGGACGCCGAAGACCAGAGCTTCATCGACCGCACCCTGATCGACCTCGATGGCACCGAAAACAAGTCGCGCCTCGGCGCCAATGCCACCCTGGCGGTGTCGATGGCGGTCGCCCGCGCAGCGGCGGAAGAGGCCGGCCTGCCGCTGTATCGCTACTTCGGCGGTTCCGGTCCGATGACCATGCCGGTGCCGATGATGAACGTCATCAACGGTGGTGCCCACGCCAACAATTCGCTCGACATTCAGGAATGCATGATCATGCCGGTGTCGATGACCAGCTTCCGCGAAGCGCTGCGGTGTGGCGCCGAGATCTTCCATCACCTCAAGAAGCTCACCGACAAGAAGGGCTACCCGACCACGGTGGGCGACGAGGGCGGTTTCGCGCCCAACGTCGGCGGTACCGAAGAAGCGCTCAACATGATCCAGGAAGCCATCGCCAATGCCGGCTACGAGCCGGGCCGCGACGTGGTGCTGGCGCTCGACTGCGCCTCCAGCGAGTTCTACAAGAACGGCCAGTACGTCCTCGCCGGGGAAGGGCTGACGCTGTCGGCGGATGGGTTTACCGATTACCTCGCCACCCTGGTCGACCGTTTCCCGATCGTGTCGATCGAGGACGGCATGGCCGAGGACGACTGGGCGGGCTGGAAGCTGTTGACCGAACGCCTCGGCAAGAAAGTGCAGCTGGTGGGCGACGACCTGTTCGTGACCAATACCAAGATTCTGGAGCAGGGCATCGAGCAGGGCGTGGCTAACTCGATCCTCATCAAGATCAACCAGATCGGCACCCTGTCCGAGACCTTCGCCGCGGTCGAAATGGCCAAGCGCGCCGGCTACACCTCGGTGATCTCGCACCGCTCGGGCGAGACCGACGATTCGACCATCGCCGACATCGCGGTGGGCCTCAACGCCATGCAGATCAAGACCGGTTCGCTGTCGCGCTCCGATCGCATCTCCAAGTACAACCAGTTGCTGCGCATCGAAGAAGACCTCGGCGACACCGCCAGCTATCCCGGGGTGCGCGCGTTCTACAACCTGCGCCGCCGCTGATCGCGGTTTGCACGCGACGGGCGTGCTGCTAGAGTTGGCGTTCCATCAATGACGTCCGGGCAGGCTTGGGTCTGTCCGGATTTTTCCTGAACCCATGCGCTGGCCCGTCGTGCTCATCTTCCTGCTGGTGGTGGCCTTGCAGTTTCCGCTCTGGCTGGGCAAGGGGGGCTGGTTTCGCGTATGGGAGGCCGATCGCGAACTGGCCGAGCAAAAGTCGCTCAACCACAAGCTGGAACAAAGAAATGCCGGTCTGGACGCGGAAATCCGCGATCTCAAGACCGGCAACGAGGCGATCGAGGAACGGGCCCGTTTCGAACTCGGCCTGACCAAACCCGACGAAATTTTTGTTCAGGTGCCGCAAAAGCACTGAGCGCCGACCGTCAGCATGACTGGCCGGCGCGGGGATTTACAGGATCTCGTTGATTTCCTCACGGCGGGTCAGCTCGCCTTCGAAGGCGGACATTTCGGTGCCCAGCGCATCGCGCGCCGACACCATCCCCACCGGACGACCGGCCTCGACCACCGGTACGTGGCGGAAGCCGCCTTCGAACATCATGTGCAGCGCATGACCCAGCGGACGATCCGGCGCGATGGTGATCGGATCGGCGGTCATGACCTCTTCAAGGGCCACGTTGTCGGGCTGGATGTCGGCGGCCAGCACGCGCTTGAGGCCGTCCCGTTCGGTGAAGATGCCGACCAGCTTGCCGCCGCTGACGACGACAATGGCACCAACCCCGGCGGCGCTCATTTTCCTGGCTGCTTCGCGGATCGACATTTTAGGGTCGGCGCTGAGCAGTGTTTGTCCCTTGATGACTTCGGCAATTTTTCGATGTGGCATGGTGGTCTCTCCGTTGGGTAACAAGTGAAGGATTCAGCTATCGGGCTGCAGGGTGCGTGCGCCGTCAAATCGGTTGGCAAAATACCGGTTGGCAAGCTGCTCGATGCGTACCTTGCCTCTGCTGTTGGGGGCGTGGATGAATCTGCCCTCGCCAAGATAAATGCCCATATGGGAATACGGTCGGTTCAATGTATTGAAAAATACCAGATCGCCGGGCTGAAGGGCGTGGCGCGAGATGGGGCGGGTCTGGGCGGCAATCTGCGCGGCATTGTGCGGCAGGCGTTTTCCGCTGACCTGTTCGACGATATAGCTCACCATGCCGCTGCAATCGAGCCCCGCCTCGGGGTTGCGGCCGCCGAATTGGTAGCCGGTGCCGAGCAGGCCATAGGCGAACAACACCATCTGTTCGGCATGGGCGGCATCGTCAAAATGGATGGCGGGGCGGGGCGGGGCTTCGGTTTCAAACGGGGCCGTGATGCGATAGGACGAGGTGGGCGCCGATGCGCATCCACCGAGCGCGGCAAGCAGGATGATCGCGGTCAATCCGCACAGGCAACGCTTCATGACTTCCCCGAGTTCATGGCTAGAGCTTAGAGGAAGCGGCTTCAGGCGTCCAGACGGAAGGTGACCGGTCCGTGGTTGGTCAGGCTGACGAACATCTCGGCGCCAAAGCGCCCCGCGGCGACGGGCGAATGCATCGCGCGGGCGCGTTCACACACGCGGTCGAACAGCGCTTCGGCCTGTGCCGGCGCGGCTGCGGTGCTGAAGCCCGGCCGGGTGCCCTTGCGCGTATCGGCGACCAGGGTGAATTGAGGCACCAGCAGCAAGCCGCCGCCGGTGTCGCGCAGCGATGCGTTCATCCGCTTGTCGGCATCCTCAAAAATGCGATAACCGAGCAGGCGTTCGACCATCCGCGTCGCCGTGTCGGCGGTGTCGGCCGGCTCCACCCCGATCAGCGCCAGCATGCCAGCGTCGATGCGTCCGACCACTCCGCCGTCGACCGTCACGTCAGCATGGGTGACGCGCTGAATCAGGGCGATCATGTGTGTCGGGAGATGCTCGCGCAGGCAATCGGCCGTACGGCGTCGGCGCGATGGAGGCGGAGCGCATCGCCGTCGCGTTCCAGACGCAGATCCACGCCGTGAAGCTGGTTTTCGCGCTCGACGTGCAGCGCGAAAACACCCGCGCCGGTGCGTAGCCGCAGTGTGGCGTCGTGTGTGTACAAGGTCAGCCGTTCGCCGTTGTCGCAGAGAAACTCGGTCTGACGCGATGCGCCGTGGTCGGTGGACAACGCCAGCGCGGCGCTGGCGCACAGCAGCGCGATCGCGCCGGCGGGGAGGGAGAAGCGGGAAAAGGGCATGGATCAGTCGATCAGTTCGATACTGCCGTGGACCTGAATGACGACGCTGCTGTCGCCGGCTTCGATGGGGGCCGGGGCCGCGGCGGCCATGTCCGAGGCCATCGCGCGGGCGCGGTAGAGGGGCGCCGGCCGGCCTTGCGCACTGATGCTCAGGTGTTTGATCCGGTATTGCTTGCCGAGGGTGCCGGCCACCAGGCGAGCGCGCTGTCCGAAGGCGTCGATCGCCTCGACGGTGGCCATGTCGCTGGCCTTGGAGAGCGATTCCGGGGCGGGCTGCAAGTGCAGATTGGCGATGGCGAGGGTTTGCTGGAGTTCGCCGGCCAGGGTCGACAGTGCGGCAAGGTCGCGGCTCTCAAGTCGCAGGCTGCTGCGCATGCGCCATGCCGAGATGGTGCGTGAATTGCTCGCGTATACCGGCCAGGTCGAGGTGCCGGCGGTCTTGACGCGCACCGACGGGTGCGACTCGGCGGTTTTCAGGGCGGTGGCGATGGTGGCGTTGACCTGTCGCGCCACGGCGGCTGGCTCGGCGCCGGTGTGCTCGACGTAGGCCTCGGCGGTGGCCAGGTCATTGGCCGCGAGGGCATGCCCTTCGGCGGACAATTCGACCGTCGGCAGGGCGCTGTCGGCGGCACTGGTCGTCAATGGGGTTGATCCCACCAGGACAGCGCACAGCGTAGACAGCAGGAGGCGGGACATGAACGGCTCCGGGGGTGGCTCAGGGGCCTTCCTTATACCGGATGCGTCGGCCATCGGCGAGATCTGGCGTGTAAGGCAATGTGAATGGGGCGGCCGCAGGGCAGCGCGCCGATCAATAAAAAAGCGCGTCACCGAGGTGCGCGCCAAAGAGACAATGCTTAGAGGAGTGTGGGCGTGCGCCATGCATCCCACGGCGCCTACTCTACGACCTTGGCGCACTGCAGAATTTGATGTGGATTAAGCTTGTGCCTTGGGGGCCAGATAACCGTGACCGGACGGCGTGTCGATGCGCCGTGCGCCGCGGGCGTGTTCGGTGAGGTGGTGGACGTAACAGGCGGCGTTGCCCAGCAGGCCGGCGACTTCCTCGTCGGTCAATTGGCGGATGATCCGCCCCGGTGTACCGACCACCAGCGAGCGGTCGGGGATTTCGCGCCCTTCGGGGATCAGCGCATTGGCGCCGATCAGGCAATGCCGGCCGATATTGGCGTTGTTGAGCACGATCGCGTTGATGCCGATCAGCGAACCGTCGCCGATCGTACAACCGTGCAACATGGCCATGTGGCCGATGGTGACGTTGGCGCCCAGCGTGAGCGGAACGCCGTCGTCGGTATGCAGCACCGATCCGTCCTGCACGTTGGAGTTGTCGCCGATGGTGATCGGGTCGTTGTCGCCGCGCAGCACGGTGTTGTACCAGATGCTCACATGCTTCCCGAGCACGACGTTGCCCAGCACCGTCGCGTTGTCCGCCACCCAGCTGCCTTCCCCAAGCACCGGCACGCGGCTATCGAGCGCGTAGACTCCCATCCTGCAGTCCTCTCTGTTGTCCAGGCGTCTGTGCGCCCATCGATCGCCATCTGGCGAAAAACGGCAATCATATCAATGATATGGTGCAGCGCAAACAGAAAATCAGGGTTTTTTCTACGGCCGCAACGCTTGATCGAGCCGGGGTGATAGCATCATGGCTTTCCCGATTCTCGCGCCAAACCGCATCAATGCTCAGTTACCGCCACGCCTACCATGCGGGCAATCATGCCGATGTGCTCAAGCATCTGCTGCTGGTGCACACCCTCGAATACTTCAACCACAAGGCCGCACCGTACTGGTACATCGACACCCATGCCGGTCCCGGCAGCTATGCGCTGAATCATGGATTGGCCGCGCAGCATGGCGAATCGGACAGCGGAATCGCGCGGATCCGGGCGGCGCGCGACCTGCCCCCGGCAGTCAGTCGCTATGCCGAAGTGGTTAACTCGGGCGGCGAAGCACAGTATCCCGGATCGCCCGACATTGCCTACCGGCTGACCCGCCGCGAAGACGCGCTGCGACTGTTTGAGCTGCACCCGGCCGATGCCCGCGCGCTGGCCGAGCATTTCGCCGACGCTGGCCGACGGGTGAAAGTCGCGGCAAGCGATGGTTTTGCCGCGCTCAAGGCGTTGCTGCCGCCGCCGACCCGGCGCGCGGTGGTGCTCATCGATCCGCCCTACGAGCTCAAGCAGGATTACGGCGTGCTGGTCGATGCCCTCGCGCTGGCGCTCAAGCGTTTTGCCACCGGCTGTTATCTGGTGTGGTATCCGCTGCTCGCCCGGCCCGAAGCGCGCCGACTCCCCGCCGAACTGACCCGGGTGGCCGCCGCGGCGGGGGCCTGGCTGCACGTGCGGCTGCATGTCGCCGCGCCGGCGGCCGACGGGCTGGGCATGACCGGCAGTGGCATGTTCGTCTTCAATCCACCGTGGACGCTGCGCCCGTCGCTCGAGGAATGCCTGCCCTGGCTGGTGCGCACGCTCGGCCAAGACGCCAGCGCGCGTTTCGACATCGAAGGACATCAACCATGAACCGTGCCGACCGCGATTCGCTCATGCGACTGCGCGATGCGCTGCGTGAGTTTGCCGATGCGCGCGACTGGCAGCAGTTTCACACCCCCAAGAACCTCGCCATGGCGCTGATCGGAGAAGCGGCCGAAGTGGTCGAGCACTTCCAGTGGCGCACCCCCGAGGATTCGCAGTCGCTTCCGCCAGAAGACCATGCCGCGGTGGCACTGGAACTGGCCGACGTGCTCTTGTATCTGGTGCGGCTGGCCGACGTGATGGACATCGACCTGGCCGAGGCTGCCACGCGAAAGATGGCGCTCAACGCCGAGCGTTATCCGGTCGCCGCCTCGCGCGGTCGCGCCGACAAGCACCACCGCCTGCCGCGCACCGACCCGGCGTGATCACGTCAGCACTCACACCGTGACGATTTCGTCGAGCGTGATGTCCACGATCAGATCGTTCGACAAGGCTTCGAGCGCGGCCTGCAAGGCGCCGGCGTCGAGATCGTCCGCCGCCTGCAAGCTCGCCCGCGCGTGGAACAGGGTCTCGCCCGACATCGGCGCGCTGGAAGTGGCGGTGTTGAGTTCCTCGACGTTCACCGCATGGCGCGCCAGCACCTGCGAGACTTCGCGTACGATGCCGACGCGGTCGTGGCCGACCACCGTCAGCTTGAGCAGACGGGCGCGGGTGGGCGCGGCGTTGCCAGCCTGGGTGACAGTCACCTTCAACGCATCGAGCGCGCCCAGCGCGGCGATCAGCGCGTCCACCGAGGCCTCGGGTGCCTCGACGCGCAAAATGCCGGCAAACTTGCCCGCCAGCTGGGCCATCGACGACTCCAGCCAGTTGCCGCCATGGTCGCTGATGGTGGTTGACAACACTTCGACGAGGCCGGGCCGATCGTCGCCGATGGCTGTCAATACGAGACTTTGCATGAGGGATGACTCCTTGCCGGGTGATGTGCGGATTGTAGGCCAAAGCGGCCGGTGGAGCGCCGCGTGGTGAGCCTGCTCGACCTGCTGCCGCTGGCCGCGCTCGGCGCGCTGGCGTGGTTCTGGATGGATTCGCTCCGGACGCGCGAACTGGCACTGCAGGCGGCGCGCTCGGCGTGCGCGCGGGTCGGGCTGCAGTTGCTCGACGAAACCGTGGCGGCCGAGCGCACCCGGCCGGCGCGCAATGAGGACGGTCAGGTGTGCCTGCGGCGGGTGTACCGCTTCGAGTTTTCGGACACCGGCGACAACCGCCGGCCGGGGTCGGTGGTGATGTTGGGTCGGGCGGTCGATCTGGTCCAGCTGGCCGGGGTGCTCGAAGCGGTCAGGTAGCTTCGTGCCTGGCGCTCGCGCACACCGGCTGGGGACGTTCGTCGGCGTATGCCGGCGCGGCGGCAGGGCCGGGCAGCGCCAGCACATCGGCGGGAATCGACCAGTCAACCAGTTCCATGCGGCCGTCGGGATGCTCGACGATCGCGGTGCAGCTATCCACCCAGTCGCCGCAGTTGATGTAGGTGAGGCCGTCGATCTGCTTGATGGTGGCGGAGTGGATGTGGCCGCAGATCACCCCGTCCACGCCGCGCTCGCGTACCGCGTGGATCACCGAATGCTCGAAGTCGAAAATGAAACTCACCGCGCGCTTGACCTTGCGCTTGGCGTAGCCGGCGAGCGACCAGTAGCCGGGCCGGCCGAGGCGGCGACGCAGGCGCGACAGGTAGGTGTTGATCCACACCAGTGCGTTGTAACCGATGTCGCCGAGGACCGCGACCCACTTGTGATAACGCGTCACCTGGTCGAATTCGTCGCCGTGCAGGAGCAGGAAGCGGCGGCCGTCGGCGGTGGTGTGGAGCGCCTCGTTGCGCAGCTCGATGCCGCCAAAATCGATCCCCGAGTAATCGCGCAGTGCCTCGTCGTGATTGCCGGGGATGAACACCACCTGGCAGCCCTTGCGCGCCTGGCGCAGCACCTTCTGGACCACCGTGTTCTGCGCCGGCGCCCAGCGAATGCTGCGCTTCATGGCCCAGAAATCAACGATGTCGCCGACCAGATACAGATACTCCGACTCGTAATGACGCAGGAAATCGAGCAGTCGTTCGGCCTGACAGCCGCGGGTGCCCAAGTGGATGTCGGAGAGAAAAATGGCGCGGACGGTGTTCATGCGTTGCCCAGTGCTGAAACGCCGCCAAGCCTAGTGCGCCGGTGTGACAGCACCATGACGCGTGCCGCGTGAACTTACACGAACTGCCCCGCGGCATGCCCCGATGACCACGCCCACTGGAAGTTGTAACCGCCCAGGTGGCCGGTCACGTCGACCACCTCACCGATGAAATACAGGCCGGGGCGGGCGCATGCCTCCATGGTTTTGGACGACAGTGCGCGCGTATCGACGCCGCCGAGCGTCACCTCCGCCTTGGCGTAGCCCTGGGTGCCGGAGGGCGACAGCGTCCACCCGGCCAGCGCCGCGCCGAGCGCGTCACGCTGCGCGGTCTTGAGCTGGTTGATGGGCAGGGCGGCGTCGTGCAGTTGCGCCCAGGCGTGGGCCACCCGGCGCGGCAGGTGCGCGCTCAGCGCGTTGGCCAGCAGCGCGCCGCTGTCGGCATGAGCGTCGAGCCAGGCGCGGGCGTCCTGCCCGGGGAGCAGGTCGAGGCGGATCGGCTCCGGCCGGCCGGTGTCGCAGGCGGCCTGCCAGTAGCTCGAAATCTGCAGGATCGCCGGGCCAGAGAGGCCGCGATGGGTGATCAGCGCGCGTTCGCGGAACTGCCCCTCGCAACATCGGGCGATCACCTCGAAGGCCGCGCCGGCGAGCGGCGCCAGCGCGTCGAGGGCGTCGGCGGCAAGGGTCAGCGGCACCAGCGCGGGGCGTGGCGGGATCACCGGAATGCCGAATTGGGCGGCGACGCGGTGGCCGAAATCGGTCGCCCCGATCTTGGGGATCGACAGCCCGCCAGTGGCGATCACCAGCGAGGGCGCGTCCACGCTGCCGCGGTCGGTCGTTACCGCGTAGCCGCTGTCGGGCATGTGGGCGATGTTGCGCACGCTGGCTGGCTGCAGCCAGTCGACCCCGGCGTCGGCGCACTCGGTGAGCAGCAGGTCGATGATCTGCTGGCTGCTGTCGTCGCAGAACAACTGGCCGAGCGTCTTTTCGTGATAGCGGATGCCATGACGCTCGACCAGCGCAATGAAGTCCTGCGGACCGAAGCGCGCCAGTGCCGAGCGGCAAAAGTGCGGGTTATGCGACAGAAAGTTGGCCGCGCCGACATTCAGATTGGTGAAGTTGCAGCGTCCCCCGCCCGAGATGCGGATCTTCTCAGCGAGCCGTTCGGCATGGTCGATGATCAGCACCCGGCGGCCGCGCTGACCGGCAGTCGCGGCGCACATCATCCCCGCGCCGCCGCCGCCAATCACGATCACGTCGTAGTTGCGCCTGTCGCTCATCACCGCCCCATCCTTGCGAGAGCGGCGATTCTTACCCAGCTGGTGACGACATGCAAACATCGCCGCATTCCCTGTCCGGCGAGGCGCTGCTAAGCTTGAGGCGGTCGAGGAGGGTTGCATGAGCGAAGCGCAGGCAGAGGCAGAAGAACAGGCGCCGGTCGAAGAGGCGCCGGTCAGCGCGTCATCCATCAAGCGCTGGGCGCTGGGCTTGGCGCTGGGGCTGGCACTGTACGCGCTGGGTGGCTTCTATGGCCTGCCAGCCTTGCTCAAGTGGCAACTGCCGGTGCAGGCCGAGGCGCAACTGGGTCGCAAGTTGAGCCTCGACGATGCGCGTTTCAACCCCTTTACGCTGACCCTGCAGCTGAGCGGGCTGCAGCTCGCTGAGGCGGACGGCCAGCGCCCGGCGGCCAGCATCGCGCAGATCGACACCGATCTGGAATGGCGCTCGCTGTACTACTGGGGGCTGGTTTTTTCCCGCCTGGAGGTGACGGCACCCAGCCTGCGCATCACCCGCATCGATGACCGCCGAACCAGCTGGTCAGACGTGATCGAGCGCCTCACCCAGACCGACGAAGCGCCGCGCAACAACGCGCCGCCGCGTACCCGTTTTTCGATCAACAACATTCATCTCACCGCGGGCAGTGTCGACATCGAGGACCAGCCCGCCGGGCTCACGCACCAGGTGCGCGACCTGACCCTCGGCGTTCCGTTCCTGTCGGGCTTCCCGGCGCAGGTCCGCCACGACGTCAAGCCTGAGCTGTCGGCCCGCATCAACGACACCGACTTTGCGCTGACCGGGCGCACCCGACCGTTCGGAGATGACCTGGCAACGGTGTTCGACATCCACCTGTCGCCCTTCGAGATCGCGCCGTATCTGGCGTATCTGCCCTTCGAGCCGAAATTCGCGATCACCCGTGGCACCCTCGCGACCCAGCTGTCGCTGGCGTTTGCCGAACCGGCGGGGCAGGGGCCGCAGCTGACGCTCTCCGGCACGGTGACGCTCGCCGACGCGGAGGTGACTCACGCCGACGGCCGCCCGCTGCTGACGCTGGCGCGGGTGCAGAGCGATTTCGAACGCATCGACGTGATGGCGCCGCTGGTACATATCGGCTCTCTCGAGATCGACGCCCCGGAGATCCACCTGCGACGGCTTGCCTCCGGCGCGTTCGACTGGCAGGCGCTGCTGCCGCAACGCGATGCGCCCGCGGCGGCCGATACGCCGCCCGCCGCGCCTGAGGAGGGTTTGCCGCCGGCGATTCCGCTCAACATCGACGCGGCCACGCTCAGCGGTGGACGCATCGTCTTCACCGACGCCGCGGCCCCTGCCGGCGCGTTTGCCACCACCCTCAAGGACATCGCCATCCGGGTGGAAAATTTCGCCGGGGATGGCACGCGCGCTGCCTCGATCGCGCTCGATGCGCTCAGCGAGGCGGGCGAGAAGCTCAGCCATCGCGGCTCGCTGGCGGTGTTGCCGCTGGAGTTGAACGGCGAGATCACCGTCGATGGCGTGCCGGTGACTCACTACGCGCCGTATTTTTCTCATCAGCTGGTGGGGGCGGGGCTCGCCGCGGGCCGCCTCAATGCGCGATTGCCCTACGTGTTCGACGTGGACGGATTTCGTCTCAAGTCTGGCGAAGCCTCACTGGCGGGGGTTGAGTTGCGGCTGGATGGCCAAAAGTCCTCTGCACTCAAGATCGATGCGCTGACTGTCTCAGGGATTGATGTTGACAGTGCAAAACGCACGCTAGCGATCGGCGCGCTGGCCAGCACCGGCGGGGTGGTGGCGGTTGGGCGCGCGGCCAATGGGCGCATTGATCTGGCGCAAATCGGCGCTGCGCCGGGCACGTCGGATGGGGCGGCGGAACCGGCTGGCGATGCGGCACCGTGGAAGGTCTCGCTGGCCAGCACCCGGCTGAGCGACTGGGCGCTCAAGTTTGAAGATGCGGCGGTGGCACCGAAGGTGCGCGCCGAAGTCTCGCGCCTCAAGCTGCAGCTTGGTGCGTTGTCTTCCGCCATGGAGGGCGCGCTGCCGGTGACGCTCGAGGGCGTCATCAACAAGGCCGGTCAGCTGGTGGCCAAGGGCACGCTCGATCTGACCACGCTGGGCGCGAACCTGCGGGTCGACCTCAAGCGTGTCGAGTTGCGCCCGCTGCAGGCTTATCTCACCGGCGGCACCGAGGCCAGCCTGCGCTCGGCCAGCGTCACGCTGGGCGGACAGTTGAGTGTTGGCGCGGCCAAGCAGGGGCCGCCGCCGGTGCGCTTTCGCGGCGATGCGTCGATCGCCAATCTGATCGCCGTCGACACCATCAACGCGACCGATTTCCTCACCTGGAAACGATTGGCGCTGCAAGGGATCGATGTGCGAACCGCGCCGCTGTCGCTAGCGGCCGATCGGATCACCTTGTCGGACTACTACTCGCGCCTGATCCTGAGTAGCGAGGGGCGGCTCAACTTCCGCGAAATCACCACGGATGCGCCCGCCGATGCGACGCCCGCACCCGAGGCCCCGGCGGTGGCGAGCGTGCCCCCGCCCGCCGACGATCTGCCGCCGATCCGGATCGGGCGCATCGTGCTCGAAAATGGCAACGTGCAGTACAGCGACCACTTCGTGCGGCCCAACTACGACGCCAATTTGACCGAGGTCGGCGGCACGCTCGAAGGTCTCTCGTCCGACGCCGACAGCGTGGCCACGCTGGCGCTCAAGGCGGCCATCGACCACGATGCGCCGGTCGAAATCAACGGCCAGCTCAACCCCTTGCGGCAGGACCGTTTCCTCGACATCACCGCCACGGTGCGCGGCTTCGAGCTGCCGAGCATCTCGACCTATTCGGGCAAGTACGTCGGCTATGGCATCGCCAAGGGCAAGCTGTCGGCGGATCTGCACTACACCGTGGCCGAG
This sequence comes from Rhodocyclaceae bacterium, assembly GCA_020446005.1. Classification (GTDB taxonomy): domain Bacteria; phylum Pseudomonadota; class Gammaproteobacteria; order Burkholderiales; family Rhodocyclaceae; genus Nitrogeniibacter. The sequence goes on from JAGRFO010000041.1 coordinate 14,273, forward strand.
CGCAAGCTCACCGCACAAAACCAGGTGCTGCTGGAGCAGCTGACCTTTGGCGATGCGGTGCAGAGCCCCGATGCGGTGAATCTGCCGGTGCAGCTGGCGGTGTCGCTGCTCAAGAACCGGCGGGGCGAAATCGATCTCTCGGTGCCGGTCAGCGGCACCCTCGACGACCCGCAATTCAGCGTTGCCGGGCTGGTCTGGCGAGCCTTTTTCAACCTGATCGGCAAGGCCGTGACCGCGCCTTTTGCGCTGCTCGGCAACCTGTTCGGGGGCGGCGAGGAACTGGCTTATGCCGAGTTCGAAGCCGGTTCCGAGGCCTTGTCGGCCGCCACCGTGAAAAAGCTCGAATCCCTGTCGAAGGCGTTGGCCGATCGTCCGGCGTTGAAGATCGAGCTCACCGGCCGGGTGGACCCTGCCAGCGATGTGCCCGGCCTGCAGTCGCGCTGGATGCTTGACCGCATGCGCGAGCAGCGCCGCGAGCAGCTCCTCGACGCCGGCCAGACGCCACCGCCGCTCGAACAGATCGAGATTCCTCCGGCGTCCCGCGAGGCCTTGCTGACCGCCGCCTACAAGGCCGCCGAATTCGACAAACCGACCAACTTCATCGGTCTGGAGAAATCGCTGCCGGTCGAGGAGATGCAAGCGCTGATGCTCAAAAACGCACCGGCCGGCGACGAGGCGCTGGCGGCGCTGGCCAAGGCCCGCGCCCAGCAGGTCCGTAGCTGGCTGAGCACCGAAGGCAAGGTCCCGGCCGAGCGGATCTTTATGGTCGCGCCCAAGGAGGGGGTGGCCAAAACCCCGGCCAGCCGGGTCGATTTTTCCTTGAAATAGCCGGAGGCGACGATGACCAAGCGACTCACCGCGGGCGTGCTTGAACAGAACCTGGCTGGGCTCGATGGCTGGACGCCCAACGACGACCACACCGCCATTTCGCGCAGTTTCCGTTTTGCCGATTTCAATGCCGCGTGGGGCTTCATGAGCCGGGTGGCGTTAATGGCCGAGCGGCTCGACCATCACCCCGATTGGCACAATGTCTACAACCGTGTCGATATCACCCTCAGCACGCACGACGCGGGCGGGCTCACCGAGCGCGACATGATCCTCGCGCGCTTCATTTCGGATGCGGCCTGGTGCGTTGTCGCCAACGCCGCGTCGGATGTATCCGGATGTTGCGGCGCGGAATGAAACTGCGCTCGGACAGTGTTATTCTCCCGGGTTGAAGCACCATCACTTCACCGGACTCCACACAACACTATCGACAGGAGCCGGTCTCAGAGGGAGAACTCATGAAGCAGATGGAATGGAAGCCGTTTCCTTACGGAGATCGGGCGTACCGCTACAGTGGCGCGGCGCTGGAGGAACAGTGGTCTCGCCTGCATCATGGCGATCGGGAGCCGTTCCCCGACGCGGAACTGATCGCCGAGCAACTCAACCGCTGTGGCCGGGCCTTGTCCCACGACGCGGATCCCAACAAGATCAGCAGCGCCCTTCAGTCCGCCTGGCGTGACTACCACGCCGGCGACTTCGCCGCCGCAATGCGCACCGGCTTGGCCTTCGGGCCGGTCGGCGCGGTCGTCGCTGGTCGTGCGGCGATTGCCTACGCGATGCATCTCGAATCGGACGCTGCACGAGCGCTCGAATTGCTGTGCCAGGCGGCCCGGCAGTGCGAGGAGTTGACGCAGATCGATCCGGGCTCGGTCAATGGGTGGTTCATTCATGCGCTGGCGCTGGCGCGTTTCAGCCAGCGCATCTCCATCGTCAAGGCACTCGGGCGGGGCATCGGCAGCAAGGTTCGCCAAAGCCTGATGACCGCGATTGCGCTGGAGCCGGAGCATGCCTCCGCGCACGCGGCGCTGGGCGCCTACAACCTTGAGGTGATCGACAAGGTGGGCACCGTGGTTGGCCATCTCACCCACGGCGCGAGCCGCGAAGCGGGACTGCAGCATTTTCAGCGCGCCATCGAACTCGATCCCGACTCTCCCGCAACCCGCATGGAATTTGCGCGTGCGCTGGCCATGGGGCGGCGGCGGCGCAATGAGCGAGAGGCGGAAAAAAACATCGCTGTCGCCGCCACCTGCCTGCCGTTTGACGCCACGGCCCGGCTGGATGTGGAGCGCGCACGGTACGAAATGCACGCCATCTGACGGAGATTCAGTCGCAACAAATAAAGCCGGCTTGTGCCGGCTTTATTGTTTTCAGGGGCGTGTGGCGACAGGCGCTATACCGCCGCGAGCGCCTGTTCGAGGTCGGCGAGAATGTCCTCGATGTGTTCAATACCAATCGACAGACGCACCATGTCTTCCGACACGCCCGCCTTCGCAAGCTCGGCGGGAGAGAGCTGCCGGTGAGTGGTGCTGGCCGGATGGCAGGCCAGCGATTTTGCGTCGCCGATATTGACCAGCCGGGTGACCAGCTGCAGGGCGTCCTGGAAGCGTGCGCCGGCGGCGCTGCCGCCCTGGATGCCGAAGGACAGAATGCCGGAAGCCCGCCCGCCCATGTATTTTCTGACCAGCGCGTTCGAGGGGTGGCTGGACAGACCGGCGTAGTTCACCCATTCGACTTTGGCGTGGCCGCTGAGGTACTCGGCCACCCGGGTGGCGTTCTCGCAGATGCGGTCCATGCGCAGGGCAACCGTCTCGATGCCTTGCAGGATCAGGAACGCATTGAACGGGCTGATCGCGGCGCCCATGTTGCGCAGGGGCACCACGCGCGCGCGACCGATGTAGGCCGCGGGGCCGAGCGCCTCGGTGTAGATCACGCCATGGTAGGAGGGGTCGGCCTCATTGAGCCGCCGGAAGCGCGTCTTGTGCTCCGCCCACGGGAATTTGCCGCTATCGACGATGATGCCGCCGATCGAATTGCCGTGGCCGCCCAGATATTTGGTGAGGGAATGGACGACGATGTCGGCCCCGTGCTCGATCGGCCGGCACAGATAGGGCGTCGGCACGGTGTTGTCGACGATCAGGGGAAGCCCGTTGCGATGGGCGATCTCAGAGAGTCGGGCGAGATCGGTGACATTGCCGAGCGGGTTGCCGACCGATTCGCAGAAGATCGCTTTGGTGCGCTCATCGATCAATGCTTCGAAGGCTTCGGGCTTGTCGCTGCTCTCGAAGCGCACCTCGATGCCAAGCTGCGGCAGGGTGTGGGCGAACAAGTTGTAGGTGCCGCCGTACAGAGTTGAGGCAGACAGGATGTTGTCGCCGGCCTCGGCGATGGTCTGGATCGCATAGGTGATGGCCGCCATCCCCGAGGCGAGCGCGAGGCCGGCGATGCCCCCTTCCATGGCGGCGATCCGCGCCTCGAGCACCGCCTGGGTGGGGTTCATGATGCGGGTGTAGATGTTGCCTTCGACCTTGAGGTCGAACAGATCTGCGCCATGCTGGGTATCGTTGAACGCGTAGGACGTGGTCTGGTAGATCGGCACCGCGACCGCGTTGGTGGTCGGATCGGGGCTGTAACCGCCATGTACGGCAAGGGTTTCGAGCTTCATCGGTCTACTCCGGCAGGGTGAAAGAAGTGTCGCGCAGTATAGCAACAGCCACTGTGATGACACGGCCGGTCTTCTGCGAGGCAGCGCGGCGGAGACATCCTTGAGGGATTCGTCGCTGGCAATCTGCCGTTCGTAATCTGCGTATTGACCTTGCCCCGCCATCTGGCTAAAAGGAGTACATAAGCGGCAAAAAATAGCCGCTGCGCAGCCCGCCCCCGAGAGAAATACAAGAGGCTGCGCCACAAAGGATGGAGGAGAAAATGATTACACCGACGGAACGCATCGCCGGATGGCTTGACGTTGCCGCAGCGCCGATCTGGAACGGCGCATCAGCAAAAATCTGCATTCACCCGGTTTGTCTGCACAACTGCACCTGCCACGCGATTTCGCTTGATGGGCGCTGGGTCTGCGCAGGGGATGGGCGGCTGACCATTTTCAAGAGTCATGAATCTGCCGAACACTTTCTCGCGCTGGCGCATATCGACCACTACGAGCGTGGCGAGTCGGCGGAACTGGCGAACGACTGCGGGGTGAGCACTCAATGTGTGACGTTCCGCCCCAAGAGCGGACTGCGGCCCTGTCGCGACAACTGCGCGGAACGTCACTGAGTCGTCAGCTAGTCCCGCATGGCGGCAGCCAGGGTTGTCGCCATGTGTTCGTCAAATGCCACCAACTGAATCCTTTTCAGTACTGAGTGGCGCGCCAGTCCTGCGCGACAGCAGTCAACCGCAATGCGTGCCGCGGCGGCAAGCGGGTAACCGTACACCCCGCAGCTGATGGCCGGGAAGGCCAGCGTGGCAATGTTGTGACGCGCGGCCAGCGCAAGCGTGTTGTCGTAGCACGCGGCCAGTAGCGCTGCTTCATTGTGTGTTCCGCCGGCCCAAACCGGTCCGACGGTATGGATCACCCAGCGTGCGGGCAGATCGAATCCGGGGGTGATTTTCGCCTTGCCGGTCGCGCAGCCATCCAGCCGCCAGCATGCTTCCAGCAACGCCGGGCCGGCAGCGCGGTGGATGGCGCCATCGACCCCGCCGCCGCCCAGCAAGCTGTTGTTCGCCGCGTTGACGATGGCGTCGACGGCCAGCGTCGTGATGTCGCCGTGCCAGACTTCCAATCCGTCGTTTGCCACGCTCACGCTCCTTGTCTGTCCCTACGCTACAATACCCCGCTTCACTGTCTGGCACAGGACTATGCCAATGGCGCGTGCGCCGATCATCACCCTGGTTTCGCAGAAAGGCGGCGCCGGCAAGTCGACCGTGACCATGCAACTCGCGGCCGGTCTTGCACGACGCGGACGGCGGGTGGAAGTGGTCGATCTCGACGCGCAGGAATCCGCCACCCGCTGGGCGGCGGCCGCGTCACCCGAGCATCCGTTTCCGGCGCGGGTCCATTGTTTTACTGCTGCCCCCTATGAACTGCCCGACAAACTCGCCAAATGGCGCAAGCGGGCCGACGTGATCCTGCTCGACTGCCCGCCATCGATCGATCATCCACGCACGCTCGCCGCTCTTAATCATACCGATCTAGCCGTGGTGCCGGTGGTTCCGAGTCCGACCGATCTATGGTCCACCCGCGCCATCGAGCGACTGATTCTCCAACTCCAGCAACAACGCCCCGCCCTGCAGGGCGTGCTCCTGCCCAACCGGGTCGGGCATACCTCGCTGGCGGCCGACGTGATCGAGGTGATGCAGGATTTCGATCTGCCGGTGCTGGCCGCCCGGCTCGGGCAGCGCAATGCCTATGCTCAGAGCGCGGCCATCGGCGGTTCGGTGTTCGATCTGGGCAGTGCCGCCCAGCCTGCGCAACTCGAAGTGCTGAGGCTGGTGAGCGCCATCGCGAAACGTCTTGGAGCCATGGAATGACCATTCGCACTCCGATCAAGGATGCGCTGCGCGCCAGCATCGAGAACGAAGATGCGGCCTTGGAAAAACGCAAGCCGGTGCGCGCAAGCAAGCGTCGCGCCTCGGTCAAGGCCAGCGCGCTGGCGGTTCAACGCATGGCCGCGCCAGCGCGCAAGGGGCCGGCGGAAACGGGCAAACCGCTCGACGCTCTCATTGCCGCATCCGAAGACGCTGCGCTCAAGCGCGTGCGCGACAGTCTGCGCGCAACCGGCCGTACGCTGAACAAACGCGATCTGGTCCGGGTGGCCATCGGCTTGCTCGAAGCGGTCGACCGCGATGATCTGGCGCTGCGCCTCGACGTCCTGCCCGACATCATCGAAGACAAATAGTCAGTCCTCGACGGCGGTGAGGCGAACCGCCGAATACTTGAATTCCGGAATTTTTCCCCACGGGTCGAGCGCGTCGTGGGTGAGCAGGTTGGCGGCCGCTTCGCGATAGCAGAAGGGCAGAAACGCCTCGCCGCGCCGCATGCCGTGATCGATTCGGGCGCGTGCGCGGAGCGTGCCGCGCCGTGAGTGCAGCGCGATCCAGTCCCCGGCGCACACGCCCAGCGTGGACACATCTTCGGGATGCAGCATCACCACCGGCTCGGGCTCGATGGCATCGAGTACGCTGGCGCGACGCGTCATCGCGCCGGTGTGCCAGTGTTCCAGCAAGCGCCCGGTCATCAGCACGATGGGATAGTCCGCATCGGGTTGTTCCGCCGCATCGACCAGGCCCGCCGGCACCAGTCGAGCACGGCCGCTGGCGGTGGGGAAACGGGTGGCGAACAGCACCGGCTGACCCGGATCGTCCGGCGTCTGGCACGGATAAGTGACCGCGTCTTCCGCGTTGAGACGTTCCCACGAGATGCCCGCGATCGAGGGCATGGCGCGGCGCATCTCCTCGAACACCTCGGTCACCGGGGCGTCCTGCCAGTCCAGCCCGATGCGCTGCGCGATCTGCTGGATGATCCACAGATCCTGACGCGCATCACCGGGCAGGGGGAGGGCGGCGCGACCGATCTGGACGCGGCGGTCGGTGTTGGTGAAACTGCCGGTCTTCTCGGGAAAGGCCGAGGCCGGCAGCACCACGTCGGCAAAGGCGGCGGTTTCGGTCAGGAAAATGTCCTGCACGACCAGATGCTCCAGCGCCGCCAGCGCCGACCGCGCGTGGTTCAGATCGGGGTCCGACATCGCCGGATTCTCGCCCATGATGTACATCCCGCGAATCTGCCCGGCCAGCGCCGCGTTCATGATCTCGACCACCGTCAGCCCCGGCGCCGGGTCGAGCGTGGCGCCCCACAATTGCTCGAAACGTGCACGCGCCGCCGCATCATCCACCCGCCGGTAGTCGGGCAACATCATCGGAATCAACCCGGCGTCCGACGCGCCTTGCACGTTGTTCTGCCCGCGCAGCGGATGCAGGCCGGTGCCGGGGCGGCCGATGTGGCCGGTAAGCAGCGCCAGCGCGATCAGGCAGCGCGCGTTGTCGGTGCCGTGCACATGTTGCGAGATGCCCATGCCCCACAGGATCATCGCCTTGTCGGCCAGCGCGTAGCAGCGCGCCACCTCGCGCAAGGTAGCCGCCGGCACGCCGCAGCTTTCAGCCATCGCCTCGGGTGAGAACCCGGCCACCTGGGCTTTCAAGGCGTCGAAATCATCTACCCGTTCGCGCACGAAAGCTTCATCCACCCAGCCGTTTTCGATGATTACATGGAGCAAGCTGTTGAGCAGGGCGACGTCGGAATCGGGCCGGAACTGCAGCATGTGGGTGGCGTGGCGGGCCAGATCGGTACGCCGCGGATCGATCAGGATCAGCGTCTTTCCCGCCTTCACCGCATTCTTGATGAAGCTGGCCGCCACCGGATGATTGGCCGCCGGATTGGCGCCGATCACCACGATCACGTCGGTCTGGGCGACATCGGCGACCGGGTTCGACACCGCGCCCGAGCCGACCCCTTCAAGCAGCGCGGCGACCGACGAGGCGTGACACAGGCGCGTGCAGTGATCGACGTTGTTGCTGCCGAACCCGGTTCGCACCAGCTTCTGGAACAGGTAGGCCTCCTCGTTGCTGCCCTTGGCGGAGCCGAAACCGGCCAGCGCACGGCCGCCGGATTCAGCACGAATGCGCGCCAGCCCACCGGCGGCGAACGCCAGCGCTTCTTCCCAGCTCGCTTCGCGAAAGACCGCCTCGGGGTGGTCCGGGTCGAATCCGTCCAGCGATTTTGCAATGCCCGCTTTGCGGATCAGCGGACGCAGCAGGCGCTGGGGATGGCGCACGTAGTCGTAACCAAAACGCCCCTTGACGCACAAGCGGCTCGCGTTGGCCGGGCCGTTGCGGCCATCGACCTGCACAATCTGCCCGTCCGCGACATGGTAGGTGAGCTGGCAGCCGACGCCGCAGTAGGGGCACACCGAGTCGACCCGGCGGGTCGGCACCTGCGCAGGTGCGGCGGGGAGGAGGGCGCCGGTCGGGCAGGCCTGCACGCATTCGCCACAGGCCACACAACTGCTCGCGCCGAGCGGGTCGTCCATGTCGAACGCGATGTGCGCCTGCGCGCCACGGCGGGCGTAGCCGATCACGTCATTGACCTGAACCTCGCGGCAGGCGCGGATGCAGCGCGTGCACTGGATGCAGGCATCGAGCGCCACCCGGATCGCCGGGTGCGAGGTGTCCGGCGCGACCGGTGCGCGGGGCGCAAAACGCGGCGTCTCCACCCCCAGCGTCCGCGCCCAATGTTGCAACTCGGAGTCGTCACGGCGCGCATTTTCGGGAACATCCGACTGCAGCAACTCGACCACCATGCGCTGTGCGTTACGGGCGCGCTGCGAACTCGCACGCACGACCATGCCGTCCGAAGGGGTGCGGCAGCACGACGCGGCGAGTGTCCGTTCGCTGTCGATTTCCACCATGCAGGCGCGGCAGTTGCCCTCGGCGCGCAAACCGTCCATGGCGCACAAATGCGGAATGTCGACGCCGGCTCGTCGCGCGGCAATCAGAATGCTTTCGTCCGCTTCGGCGCGGACCGTCACACCGTCGAGCAGGAATTCAACCGGGCGCCTGTTGCCAGCTTCAGACATCGGCGAAAGCCTCCGGAAAGTAACGCAGCGCGCATTCCATCGGATTGGGCGCCGCCTGCCCGAGACCGCAGATCGACGCATCACGCATGGTCGCCGCGAGTTCGCCGAGCAGGGCGGCATCCCACACCGGTTGCGCCATCAGCTCGGCCGCCTTGTGCGTGCCGACGCGGCAGGGCGTGCACTTGCCACAGGACTCGTGAGCGAAAAAGCGCATCGCATTCAAGGCCAGCGCGCGCACGTCGTCCTGGGTCGAAAAGACGATGATCGCCGCCGAACCGATGAAACAGCCGTGCTCGGCCAGGGTATCGAAATCCAGCGGCACATCCGCCAGCCGCGCCGGCAGGATGCCGCCCGAAGCGCCGCCCGGAAAGTAACCCTGCAGCACATGCCCGGCCGCCATCCCGCCGCAATACTCGTCGATCAGGCGGTTAAGCGTGATGCCGGCGGGGGCGAGCACCACGCCGGGCCGGGCGACCCGGCCGCTGACCGAGAAGCGGCGCAAACCATGGCGGCCGTTCTCGCCCGCCGCCCGAAAAGCCGCGGCGCCGCCTTCGGCCAGTTCGCGCACCCAGAACAGCGTCTCGCCGTTATTGACCAGCGTCGGCCGGCCGAACAGCCCGCGTTCCGCCACAAAGGGCGGGCGGAGACGGGGCATGCCGCGCTTGCCTTCGAGCGATTCGATCAGCGCCGACTCCTCGCCGCACACGTACGCGCCCGCGCCGCGACGCAGTTCGATGGTCGGCAGGGGCAGCGTCAGGCGGGTCTGCAATGCCGCCAATTCGCGGATCAGCAATGCGCGTATGGCAGGGTATTCGTCCCGTAGATAAATGTAGACCGCGTCGCAGCCGGCCATCAGCGCAGCGATCAGCATGCCTTCAAGCATCCTGTGCGGATCGGATTCAAGCACCACGCGGTCTTTGAAAGTGCCCGGTTCGCCTTCGTCCAGATTCACCACCATCAGCCGCGGCGCAGGTTGCTCGCGCACGATCCGCCATTTGCGTGCGGCGGGAAAACCGGCGCCACCGAGCCCGCGCAAGTCGGCTTGTTCGACCCGGTCAAGCGCCTGTGCGCGAAAAAGGGGGTCATCATGACATCGCTTCAGACAGGCGTAGCCGCCAGCAGCCACATAGTCGTCAAAGCCAATGGCGCAGAGGGTTTCCGGTGCATGCTGCGCACTGGCAACGGCGGCTGCCACGGTATCGGCCGTGGCCGGGGCGATCGGACAATCGCCCACAACAACCGCCGGCGCACGATCGCAACGCCCGACGCAGGGCACCCGCACGATGCGTACATTGGAAGTCGCTTGCGCCTCGAGTGCCGCCGCTAGCGTATCCGCCCCAGCCATCGCACACGACAGGGAATCGCACACCCGAACGGTGAGTGCCTGAGGCCGATTGGCATCTTCGTCTTCAAGCACCTCGAAATGATGGTAAAAGCTGGCAACCTCGAAGACCTCTACCGGTGCCAGCCCCAAACGCGCCGCCAGCGCCACGAGTTGCGCTTTCGGCAGGCACCCGTGAGCGTCCTGAATCCTGTGCAGGTATTCGAGCAGCAAGTCGCGACGCAGCGGCATGTCGGCCAGCAGAGCGTCGACTTGGCGCAATGCTTCGGCATCTGTTTGCCGCCCCTTGGCAAATCCGGCACGCCGCCGCGCAGCATCCGATGAGGGGATTTTGGTCACTGTGTAGAACGAGGGAAGTGGTGGATTAGCATAGTGCCACAAACCAATCGCTCGCCACGATAATTAGTTTACATAATACAAATTATCGCGTTTAAGCAAGGAGCAAAGTAACCACAAGCGCGATGTCAGTCGATCGAAATCCGAAGCGATTTTGGCTTTGCGGGAGACTTGGCGAGATGGCTTGAAATCAGATCGGCAATATCGGTATTGCCGTTTTCAAGTGCCCAACTCTGGGCCGTGCGTCCGCTGTCATTCACCAGTGTCGCGTCGGCGCCTGCGAGCAGCAGGCGCTGGACGACTTCGATGTGACCGTTGCGCGCGGCGTACATCAGCGCGGAGGCCTGGTTGGGGGCCAGCAGATCGGGGTTGGCGCCTCGCGCAATGAGGATGTCGACGATGTCGAGGTGTCCCTCGAAGGCGGCATAGATCAGCGGCGTCCAGCCTGGCGTATTGATGGGTGTGCCGGCGGCCAGCAGCCGCTCGACAACCGGTAGGTAACCCTTGAGCGCGGCCATCAGCAAGGGGCTGTCACCGTTTGAATTGAGCGCGGCGGTGTTTGCGCCCTTGTTGATCAGCATGTCGACCGTGGCGAGATGGCCTTCCCGGGCGGCCAGCAGCAGCAAGGTATTGCCGCCGGCGTCTACCGTGTCGGCCAGCAGGCCGCGATCGAGAAGCGCAGCGAGCGTCGTTGTGTCGCCCATGGTCGCCGCGTCTAGCGCTTCTTCGTAGGTGCCGGCGCGGACCGAGAATGCGATAAAAATCGACAAAAACAATAAAATAAAATGTTTTATTTTCATTTAGTTATAGATCAATATTAAACAATCGCTTGAAGTTCTCCGTGCTGACTTCAGCGATCCGTTCGACCGTCTCGCCACGCAAGGCTGCAATCTCTTCTGCGACATGTTTGACGAAGCCGGGTTCATTGACTTTGCCGCGATGTGGCACTGGCGCGAGATAGGGCGAGTCGGTTTCGATCAGCAGGCGGTCGAGCGGCACCTGGCGGGCGACCGCCTTGAGTGCCTTGGCGTTCTTGAAGGTGACGATGCCGGAGAAGGAGATGTAGAAGCCGAGGTCGAGCGCCGCGTCGGCGACTTCTTGGGTTTCGGTGAAGCAGTGCATCACCCCGCCGGGGGCACCGGCGCCCTCCTCTCGCATCAGGCGTAGGGTGTCGGCGGCTGAATCGCGGGTG
>JAGRFO010000042.1 GCA_020446005.1 Rhodocyclaceae bacterium
GGCATTCCGCAGGTGTACTACGTGGGCCTGCTGGCAGGCGAGAACGATACGGCGTTGATGGAGGCCACCGGCGAGCTGCGCGACATCAACCGCCACCCGTATTCGCTGGCAGAGGCCGAGGCGGCGCTCGCCCAGCCGGTGGTGGAACGCCTGCTGGCACTGATGCGCCTGCGCTCCACTCACCCGGCCTTCGACGGCGACTTCGCGCTGGAATACGCCAACGATACGTGCGTGGCGATGGGGTGGGTGGCCGGCGAGCAGTCATGCAAGGTGCTGGTCGACCTGCGCTTTCGTACCACCACCGTCACCTGCTCCGACCCGGCCGGTGGCGGCGAACACACCTGGCGTGCCTGATCAGCGCCACAGCGCGTGAAAGTGGTGCACCGGCCCGTGCCCCTTGCCGACGCTGAGCCGGCCCGCGGCGGCGATGGCGCCGAGCAGGTAGTGGCGGGCATCGCGCACCGCGGCCTCGACCGGATGCATCTGCGCCGCGCGCTGCGGCAACAGGGCGGCGACGGCGGATGACAGCGTGCAGCCGGTGCCGTGGGTGTTTCTGGTCTCCAGCCGCCGTGCGGGCAGCTCGATCATGCGGTCGCCGTTGAACAGCAGGTCCATCAACTCGCCGCCGGGCAGGTGGCCGCCCTTGAGCAACACCCAGCGCTCCGACGACAGCGGCAGCAACCCGCGCAGCCGCTCGGCGCTGCGATACATCTCCTTGACCGATTCGGGCGCGCGCGCATCGAGCAGCACCCCGGCCTCCGGCAGGTTGGGGGTCAGCATGAACACCTGCGGCAGCAGCGCCTCCTTGAGCATGGACACCGCGTCGCGGGCGAGCAGGTGATCGCCGCTCTTGGCCACCATCACCGGGTCGAGCACTACGTTGGGCGGGCTCGCAGCGGCGAGCCGGTCGGCCACCGTGCGCACCACGCCGGCGGTGCCGAGCATGCCGATCTTGACCGCGTGAATCGTCACGTCGGCAAACAGGGTGTCGAGCTGCAGGGCGAGGAAGTCGGTCGGTGGGGCATGCACGCCGGTGACGGCACAGGTGTTCTGCGCGGTGAGCGCGGCCACCACGCCGCAGCCGTAGGCGCCGAGCGCGGAGAAGGTCTTGAGGTCGGCGAACACGCCGGCGCCGCCGGACGGGTCGATGCCGGCGATGGAGACAACGTTGGGGATGGCGCGGGTCACGGGCGCTCCTTGCGATGCGTGATTCAAGAATCGGGCACGGGTGCCGAAACAGGGATTATCCCCGTGAACTGAACATTCCGGCATCCGGAGCCCGCCATGACCCCTCGAATCCTGCTTGCCATCGCTGCCCTTGGCACGGCCCTGCCGGCCCTTGCGGCGGACTGGACGATGATTGTCCAGGACCGCACCCGGCGCATCGAAATCGACCGCGACAGCGTGCTGCAGTCCGATCCCGGCACCAAGGTGGCGTGGGGGCGCATTGTGCTGTCGAACGAGGACGCAGAGGAAGCCGGCTACGCCACGGTCAAGGCGCTCAACCGCTATGACTGCCAGGCGCGCAGCTTCTCGACGATCAAGCGGGTCTATCTGGATGCGGTCAGCCGGGTGATCCGCGAGGAGCGGGTGGTCGAGCAGCGCGCCATTGAAGTCAATCCCAACAGTGTCGATGAGAACCTGTGGCGCGAGGTCTGCCAGCCACCCGCAATGCAGGATCTGGCGCGTCTGGCCGACGAAGCCAGCCGGATGGCGATGGCCGGCAAGGAAAAGGATGCGCCGACGGTGCGTCATGCCGATCTCAACGATACGCCGGAGGCGCAGGCCGTCGCCCAGCCCACCGCAGATTCGCACAGCGCGCCCACGCCGGCGGCTCCGGCCCACGCCGCGCCGGCCACTGGCGCGCACGGCTCGGCGGCGCATGTCGATACGCAGGGCAAGATCGATCTGCCGCCCAAGCCCAGCTTCGCCCTGCCGCCGCGCCCCGCCAGCCAGCCGGTTCCGGCCGAGGAGCCCGCGCACGCCGCGGCCCCGGCGCATGCCGAGCCGGCCAAGCCCGCGGTGGAGGCGCACGCGCCCCCGCCGGCCAAAAAGCCGGTGGTCAAGCGCGTCGCGAGCAAGCCCAAACCCAGGCCCAAGGCGAAACCCAAGGTGGTGCAGGTGGCGATGAACACCCACGCCGAGGAACCGGCCCCGCCGATGGTGGTCGCGCACAAGGACATCCACTGGGGCTATGAAGGCGCGGGCGCGCCGGCCAAGTGGGGGCAACTCAATCCAGCGTGGAAGACCTGCGATAGCGGCAAGCGCCAGTCGCCGATCGACATCCGCGACGGCATCAAGGTGGACCTCGAGCCGATCAAGTTCGACTACGTGCCGACCTATTTCCGGATCAACAATAACGGTCATACGGTGCGCATCGGGGTCGGGCCGGGGTCGACCATGACGGTGATGGGGCGGACCTTCGATCTGGTCCAGTTCCACTTTCATCGCCCGTCGGAGGAGCGCATCAACGGCCGCGGTTTCGACATGGTGGCGCATCTGGTGCACAAGGATCTGGACGGACGGTTGGCGGTGGTGGCGGTGCTCATCGAGCGCGGCGCGGACCATCCGCTGGTGCAGACCTTGTGGAACAACCTGCCCCTCGAACAGCATCACGACTACGCCCCCGACGCGGTGATCGAGCCGGCGCAGATCCTCCCCGAAGGCCGCGAGTACTACACCTACATGGGCTCGCTGACCACCCCGCCGTGCTCGGAAGACGTGCTGTGGATGGTGATGAAGCAGCCGGTGCAGCTTTCGTCCGAGCAGATCGCGATCTTTTCGCGGCTTTACCCGATGAACGCCCGCCCGGTGCAGCCCGCCAATGACCGCCTGATCAAAGGCTCGCGCTGACCGTCTGGCACACGCGCGGGGCCGCTGCGGCGGCCCCGTGGGCGTCTACAGGATCGAGAACTGTTCCGCCAGAAAACGCTCCAGCCGCGGATCGTCGCAAAACGCCACATTGAAGCGCAGCCACGGGCTGGCCTGCATCTGCGGGCGAAACACCTTGCCCGGCGCGAGCATGATGTCGCTCTGCGCTGCCCGGGTGGCCAGCGCCGCGGTGTCCTCCAGCCCCGTCAGTTGCGCCCACACGAAAACCCCGCCCTTCGGTTCGAGATAGACCGTCATCCCCAGCCGTTCGAGCAGACGCAGGGTGCGTCCGGTGGCCTGCTGGAGCCGGCCGTGTAGGCGTTCGACGTATTTGCGGTAATGGCCGTCGGTGAGCATCTGGTAGACCAGTTGCTCGTTGAATTCCGAGCTGCTCACGCTGGTCAGGGTCTTGACGTCGGTGAACTCGGCGATCAGGTCCGGCCGCGCCGCCATGAAGCCCACCCGCAGGCTGCCCGACAGGGTCTTGCTGAAACTGCCGACATAGATCACCCGGTCGAGCTGGTCGAGATTGGCCAGCCGGGTGGTGGCATGGGGGTGGAGGTCGGCGTAGGTGTCGTCCTCGATCACCAGAAAGTCGTGCGTGTTGGCCAGCTGCAGCAGGCGGAAGGCGGCCGCCGGGGAGAGATTGGCACCGGTCGGGTTGTGCAGCACCGAGTGGGTGAAGAAGACTTTCGGCTGATGGATCGCCAGCAGGGCTTCCAGCGCGTCGGCGTCCGGTCCGTCGTGGCCGCGTGGCACGCCGACCAGTTTGGCGCCGAGCAGGCGCAGATTGCCGAAAAAGTTGAAGTAGCCGGGGTCGTCGACAAACACCGTGTCGCCCGGCTTGATCAGGCGGCGGGCGGCGATGTCGAGCGCCTGGGTGGCGCCGGTGGTGAGCATGATCTGCTCCGGCGGCGCGCCGATGCCGAATTCCGCCAGCCGGATCTGCAGTTGCTGGCGCAGCGGTAGGTAGCCTTGCGGCACGCCGTAGCTGGTGACTCGCGCGTCGGCGCGCCGGCCCAGCGCGCGCAGGTGGCGGCGCAGCCCGTCCTGATCCAGCCACAGCGGCGGTAGCCAACCGGCACTGGCCTTGAGCAGGCGCGTGTCGTCGTTGAGTGCCTGACGCATCAGCCAGGCCACGTCGACCGCGCGGTCGGCTGCCGCCGGACGCGGTGCGCGCGGCGTCTGGGCGCGCGGTGCCACATAAAAACCCGAGCCGCGGCGCGACTGCAGGTAGCCGAGCGCGACCAGCCGGTCGTAGGCCTCGACCACCGTGAAGCGGCTGACCTGTTGCAACTGCGCCAGTTTGCGGATCGGCGGGAGCCGCATGCCGGGGCGCAGGATGCGGTCGTCAACCTGGCCGCGGATGGCCTGCACGATCTGTTCGACCAGCGGGGTGGATTGATCCGGATCGACGCTGAGCTGAAGCATGGCGTTCTCCTGAGCCTGTACCGGTGGAATGGCCGGTACAGCGTTTGCAATTGCTAGACGTATTGTTTCTGATTGACAAAAAAATTGTCCGCTATTGTCTTGCTCAGGGTTGGCATGTGTCAAGGAGAGCGAGATGAACCGGATCGGAATGTATGTCTGTGCGGCCTTGCTGCTGGGGGGGCTCGCCGGCTGCGGGCGTCCATCCACGGCCAGCGCACCGCCGGAGCGCATCGTGTTTCGCGTCTCGCC
Source organism: Rhodocyclaceae bacterium (assembly GCA_020446005.1). Classification (GTDB taxonomy): domain Bacteria; phylum Pseudomonadota; class Gammaproteobacteria; order Burkholderiales; family Rhodocyclaceae; genus Nitrogeniibacter. The sequence goes on from JAGRFO010000042.1 coordinate 4,552, forward strand.
CGACGGTGACTGGCTGGAGGGGCGCGCGGCCGGGCGCGAGGAGGCACCGTTGGGGCGCATCCGGCTGCCGGAGAACGCGGTGTGGTCGGTGGCGGACAGCGGCGAGGATCTGCGGGTGTGGGTGCACAGCGACGCGGGCGTGATGCTGGTTGATGCGCGGCGCTGGGCGGTGCTTGGGGAGTGGCCGCGCGAGGCGGCGACCGACGCGCCGCCGTCCCTGCTGGCACAGCGCGTGACCATGCCGCAGTGAGCCTGCCGGAGGCTTCTTCCACTCAAGTTGCGGTGCGCCGGGTCGTTGCTTTTAAGACGATCTTCGAGACGGCGCGATATCATCGGCGACCGCGTTTGGGTGGAGAAGCAGGCGGGTGGATTCATTACGGAGCGTGCGCTGTGGCGCGAGGAAGTTAACCGCGGCGGGCGTGCTGCTGGCGTGCGGGTGGCTGGCGGCGGCATGCCCGGCGTGGGCCGGCGCGCAGGCCGAGCGCGCGTTGCAGGCGGTGCGCCAGATGCGCCTGGCCGGCGACATTCCGGCCGGCACGACGCTGGCGTTGACCGTCAAGCAGGGCAATCTGGCGTCCTTCCTCGGTCCTGACGGCGAGATCAAGGCGCGCTGGGAGGCGCAGACCGGCGTGCCGATCGACGCCAAGGTGATGCCGCAACTCGATTCCCGCGCGTTCATCCGCGACGATGCCGCCACCGATCTGACGATCGCGCGCAACCATGAATATCCCGACCTGATGGCCGAGGGGCTGATCGAGGATCTCACCCCCTGGCTGGCGCGCTTCGGTTTTGCGCTGTCGGACGATCCGGCCAGTGGTTACATCCTGGCGCCCCAGCAAAGCCGCTTCGGCGGGCAGGTGGTGGCCATCCCGGCGGATGGCGACGTGGCGGTGCTGTACTTGCGCAAGGATCTGCTTGACGATCCTGATCATCAGCGCCGTTTCGCCGCGCGCTTTGGTCGGCCGCTTGGCGTGCCGCAGACCTGGGCCGAGTACAACGATCTGGTGGCCTATTTCCATCAGCCTGCCGCCGGACTGTACGGATCGCTGGAGCCGCGCGAGCCGCTGACCGGCTGGATGTACTGGATGCTGCGCTACGCCAGCCGCGGCCGGCCGAACGGCGAACTGTTCGATGCGCAGATGCGGCCGCGGATCGATTCGCCGGCCGGTATCGCGGCGACGCGCGACTATCTGGCCATGGTGCCGGCTTCGCCGCCGGAGATTCTCAAGGCGGGCAACGACTACAGCTACACCTTGCCGCTGTTCCTGCAGGGCAAGGGCTTCTCGACCATCATCACGCTGGCGGCGGCCAAGCTGATCAACGCGCCGACCTCGAAGGTGGCGGGCAAGGTCATCGCCGTGCCGATGCCGGGCAGCATGGTCAATGGTGCGCTGGTGCGCCGTGGCGGGCTGATCTACGGCAACAATCTGGTGATCCCGCGCAGCGCCCGCCACAAGGCGCTGGCGGTGCTGTTCGCGATGTGGCTCACCGATCCGGACAACTCGCGCTTGTCGGTGGGGGTGCGCGGCGGCTTCACCGATCCGTACCGCTTCAATCATTTCGACGATCCGCGCATCCGCGAGGTGTACTCGGCGCCGATGCTGGCGACGGTGCGCGACGATCTGTCCACCGTGATGCCCGCCGGAACCGGGCTGCCGGGCAATGCCGAATATCTCGCCGCGCTGAGCGACCAACTGGCGCGGGCGGCGGCGGGAACGATCAGCGCGGAGGAGAGCATGCGGCGCACCGCCCAGGCCTGGGAGAAGATCACCGAGGCGCGCGGGCGCGAGGCGCAGATGGCGTACTGGCACGCCTTCCGGCAGCTCTTTCCGGACACCCTGGAGCGCGCCCGCTGAGGCGGGTGGGGAATGGCCGTGGGGGGGTCGATCCGGCGCGTGACCCTGCGCACCCGACTGCTGCTGAGCGTGCTCGGGGTGGGGGTGTTGCTGGCGGCGCTGCTGGTGGTGGCGAGCAACATCGTGACCGGCGCCTCGGCGCGTTCCTACGCCGCGCTGACCAAAGAGGCGCTGCCGCTGGCGGAATTGCACGGCCTGCAATCTCACCTGAACCGAATTCGCATCATCGAGATCGAGTTGCCGCAGATGCGCGAGTTCTTCTCCGTCACCACCCAACTGGAGACGCTGGAGATCGAGCGCGCCGCCTTCGGCAAGGCGCTGGGGGCTTTTCTGGGCAATGCGCCGGTCGCGCGCGAGGTGGCCGTGTTGTTGCGGGGGCAGTGGGAGCGCTACAGCGCCAACCTCGACGTGGTGGTCATCCATGGCATGCAGATGGACATGGAGGAGGTGGCGCGGGTCTCAGCGTATGAATCGACTGCGCGCTTCAAGACCATCTCGCAGGCGCTGGAGGACATCGCGACCCAGACCGAGACTGCCGCACGGGTCGAATTCGACCGAACCGCGCAGGCCCATCGGGCGCAGATGCAGGTCTTCATCCTGGTGGCGGCCTTCGGGTTGATCGGCTTCGGGCTGTGGCTGGTGTGGTTGTGGCGGGCGCTGTTCGGGCGTTTGTTGTCGCTGCGCGATGCCGCCATCCGGGTGGCCGACGGGCGCGTGGGCGAAGCGCTGCCGATCCGGGAAGGGGATGAACTGGCCGAGCTGGCGGCGGCCTTCAACGGGATGCAGGCGCGGGTGCAGGCGCGCGAACAGGCGCTGCGCGAGGCGCAGGATGCGCTGGAGATGCGGGTCAGGGTGCGCACCCGCGAGCTCAAGGACAGCAACCAGCGGCTGAGCGCCGAGGTGGCCGAACGTCAGCGCGCCGAGCATCAATTGCTGCTGCTGTTCAAGGCGGTCGAGCAAAGCCCGGTGGGGGTGATGATCACCGACACCGACGGGGTGGTCGAGTACATCAACCCGATGATCCTCCAGATCAGCGGTTTTTCGGCGGGGGAGGTGCTCGGACGGCGCAGCCGCCTGTTCGACCCGGCGCTGATGACCGAGCGCACGGTCGACGCGCTTTTCGCCGCCTTGCGCGATGGCCGGGACTGGGAAGGGGAGTTGCACATGCCGCACGCCGACGGCGGGCGCTACTGGGAGCATCTGCATCTCTCGCCGGTGATCGATACCGGCGGCGCGATCACCCACTTCGTGGCGGTGCGCGAGGACATCAGCGAGCGCAAGGCGCAAGAGGCGGAGATGCTCTACCGCGCCCATCACGACGCGCTCACCGACCTGCCCAATCGCGCGCTGGCCGTCGACCGCCTCAATCAGGCGCTGCGGCACGCCGAGCGGCAGGGCGCGGTGGTGGCCTTGCTGTTCATCGACATGGACAACTTCAAGACGGTCAACGACACCCTCGGGCACGAGGCCGGCGATGCGCTGCTGGTGGCCGCTGGTCAGCGCATTCGCGCCGTGCTGCGTGGCGACGACACGGTGGCCCGCCACGGTGGTGACGAGTTTCTGGTGATTCTCACCGACGCCGGCTCGGCGGCACAGGTTGGCGGCGTCGCCCAAACCATCCTGCAGGCCTTCGGCCAGCCTTTCGACATCGACGGCGCGGAGGTCTTCGTCACCCTCAGCATTGGCGCCACGTTGTACCCCGACGATGGCGCCAATGTCAGCGCACTGCTGCGCAATGCCGATCTGGCGATGTACGAAGCCAAGGACGTGGGGCGCAACAGCTGCCGCTTCTTCAACCCCGCCCTGCACGAGACCACCCGCGCGCGGATGGAGATCGAAAGCTGCCTGCGCGGCGCCCTGGCGCGCGGCGAGTTCCATCTGGTGTTCCAGCCGGTGATGCGGGCCGACAGCGGCCGCATCGTCGGGGCCGAAGCGCTGCTGCGCTGGAATTCGCCAACGCTCGGCGCGGTGCCGCCGGACCGCTTCATCGACATCGCCGAGCGCACCGGCCTGATCGTGGCGATCGGCGACTGGGTGCTGGAGGAGGCCTGCCGGCAGGCCGGACACTGGCAGCGCAGCGTGGCGCCGGGCTTTCGCATCTCGGTCAATGTCTCGCCGCGTCAGTTCCGCGCCAGCGCCTTTGCGCAGCGCGTGGCGGCGGTGCTGGCGCGCAACGGCATGAGCGCCAACTCGCTGATCGTGGAGGTCACCGAGGGCTTGCTGTTGCAGAACCACGCCGAGGTGCGGGCGGTGTTCGACCAGCTCATCGCCCTCGGTGTGCGCATGGAGATGGACGATTTTGGCACCGGCTATTCCTCCCTCAGCTACCTCAAACACTTCCCCTTCAACGCGGTCAAGATCGACCGCGAGTTCGTGCGCGACGTGGCGGTCGACCCCGACGACCGGGTGCTGGTCGATACCGTCATTCGGATGGGCAAGAGCCTCGGCCTGTCGGTGATCGCCGAAGGGGTCGAAACCGCCGAACAGCTCGACATCCTGCGCGCGCTCGGTTGCGACCTGCTGCAGGGCTACTACTTCAGCCGGCCCGTCACCGCCGAGGTGCTCTCCGGCGTGCTGGCGGAAACCGCCACCCTGCCACCTGCGCCGATCGCATCCGCCGACGCGCCAGCGCTCGTGCAGCGCATCTCGAGCTGAGGTCCGGATGGCCGCTTGACAGCGCATGATCCGGCAACTAAATTACCGACCAGTCAGTAATTAACAAATCACCCGCGGCCGCCTGTCGCCGTGCCGCAGGGGGAGAAGGACAGGTCATGACCGCCGCCGATCAGACGCAACCCGCCCCGCCCCGCCGTCGCCGAAAGGAAGCGCGCCCGCAGGAGCTCACCGCCGCAGCGCTGTCGCTGTTCGTCGAAAAAGGCTTCGCCGCCACCCGGCTGGACGAGGTCGCGGCCCGCGCGGGCGTCTCCAAAGGCACGCTGTACCTGTATTTCGACAGCAAGGAGGCGCTCTTCATGGCGGTCATCCGCGAAGGCGTGCTGCCGGTGCTGGAAGAGGGCCGCAAGCTGCTGACGACCTGCGCGGACGACCCGGTGCGGATGCTGCGCGAGTACCTGTTTGGCTGGTGGGCGCTGATCGGCAGCACCGAACTGGGCGGCATTCCCAAGTTGATGACCTCCGAGGCGCAGAACTTTCCCGGAGTGGCCGACTACTACCTCAAGAACGTCATCACCCCGGGCAAGGCGATGATGCGCGAGATTCTCGACCGCGGCATTGCCGCCGGCGTATTCCGCCCCATCGACACCCCCACCGCCACCCAGATCCTGATGGCGCCGCTACTCCATCTGGCGCTGTGGCGGCATTCCTTCGCGGTGTGCTGCCAGGTGCCGGACATGGACCCGAACGCCTACCTCGAGTGCTACTTCGACCTGATCCTCAAGGGGCTCAGCCCGCAATCGGGAGGGCGCGCGTGATGCGACTTTCCATCGTAATGCCGGTTCTGGCCGCCGCCGCGTTGGCCGCCTGCTCGGCCCCCGACGCGCCGCCGGCGCAAGTGCCAGCGGTGCTGGTGCACACCGTCGGTGAGGTGGTCGCGCCGGCGGGACGCTACTTTACTGGCGAGATCGTCCCGCGCCATGCCTCGGCGCTCGGCTTCCGGGTCGGCGGCAAACTGCTGACGCGCGAGGCCGACGTCGGTGCGGTGGTGAAAAAAGGGGATGCGCTGGCGCGGCTCGACGCCGCCGACATGCGCCTTGGGGCCAGCGCGGCGCAGGCCCAGCGCGCGGCGGCGCAGTCCGATCTGGCGCTGGCGCGGGCCGAGCTGGCGCGGGTGCAGGCGCTGCGGGCGCGCAATTTCGTCAGCGATTCGGTGGTCGACCAGCAGCGCACCGCGATGGAAGCCGCCGCCGCGCGCTTCAGGCAGGCGCAGGCGCAGGCCGCGCTGGCCGGCAACCAGACCGACTACGCCACACTGACGGCCGACGCCGACGGCGTGATCACCGCGGTGGCGGCTGAGCCGGGGCAGGTGCTGGCCGCCGGCCAGCCGGTGCTGACGCTGGCCCATGAGGGCGAGCGCGAGGTGCGCATCAACGTGCCCGAAGGCGTGGCGGTGGCGGTGGGCGATCCGGCCCAGGTGCGCCTGTGGGCGGATCGGGACACGATCTTCGATGCGGTGGTGCGCGAGGTGGCGCCGGCGGCCGACGCGGCGACCCGGACCTTCACGGTCAAGGTCACGGTGCAGGGCGCGGCGCAGGCCGTGCCGCTGGGCGCGACCGCCACCGTGGCGCTGGCCGGCGGCGACGTGCACGGCGTGCTGTTGCCCTTGCGGGCGGTCGGCGAGCGCGATGGCGCGACGGTGGTGTGGCGCTACGACCCGGCGGCCGGCACGGTGTCGCCGGTGGCGGTGACGGTGGCGCAATTCAGCGAAGCCGGTGCGCAGGTGGCGGAGGGCATCGACGCCGGCGCGCAGGTGGTGGTGGCGGGCATCCATCTGCTCCAGCCAGGGCAGGCGGTGCGCGCCGTGCCGGCAAGTGCGCCGGTATCGCTGGATGCCGGTCGATGAGCCGCTTCAACATCTCCGAATGGGGCCTGCGCCACCCTGCGCTGGTGCTCTACCTGTTGATCGTGCTGACCGCGATCGGCCTGTTCGCCTTCAAGGGGCTGGGGCAGTCGGAAGACCCGCCGTTCACCTTCAAGGTGATGGTGGTGCGCGCCGAGTGGCCGGGCGCGACCGCGCGCGAAGTGGCCGAGCAGGTGACCGACAAGCTGGAGAAAAGGCTGCAGGAGATCGCCCAGGTCGACACCATCCGCAGCTACTCCAAGCCCGGCGAGGTGCTGATCTTCTTTGAGGTCAAGGACTCGACGCCGGCCGATGAAATGGAAGGCATCTGGTATCAGGTGCGCAAGAAAATCGGCGACATCCGCCACACCCTGCCGGCCGGGGTGGTCGGGCTGGGGTTCAACGACGAGTTCGGCGACACCTTCGGCAACGTGTTTGCCCTGCTCGGCGAGGGGCTGAGTTACGCCGAGCTCAAGCGTTATGGCGAGGCGGTGCGCGCCGAGTTGCTGCGCGTGCCCGACGTGGCCAAGGTGAGCTTTATCGGCGAGCAGGCCGAGCGAGTGTTCATCGAGCTGTCCAACACCAAGCTGGCGACCTTCAGTCTGAGTCTGGCGGACGTGACCGGGGCGCTGGCGCAGCAAAACGCGCAGGCCGAGGCGGGCTTTTTCGACACCGCGCAAGAGCGCATCTACCTGCGCCCCGACGGCGCCTACGCCGACCTCGACGCGCTGCGCGACACGGTAATCCGCGCCGGCGGGCGCAGTTTCCGCCTCGGCGATGTGGCCGACATCCGGCGCGGCTTCGAGGACCCGCCCGCCGACCAGATGCGCTTCATGGGGCGCGAGGCGCTCGGCGTCGGGGTGTCGATGCGCGCCGGCGGCGACATCATCGCGCTGGGTCGGCATCTGGACGAAGCGGTGGCGCGCATCGAGGCACAGCTGCCGGTGGGGGTCGAGCTGGCGCGGGTGGCCGATCAGCCGCGCGCGGTGCAGCGCTCGGTCAACGAGTTCGTCCAGGCGCTGACCGAGGCGGTGCTGATCGTGCTGGCGGTGAGCCTGCTCAGCCTCGGCCTGCGCACCGGCATCGTGGTGGCGGTGACCATCCCGGTGGTGCTGGCGATCACCTTCCTGTTGATGAAGGTCCTCGGCATCGGCCTGCACAAGATCTCGCTTGGCGCGCTGATCCTCGCGCTCGGCCTGCTGGTGGACGACGCGATCATCGCGGTCGAGATGATGGCGACCAAAATGGAGCAGGGCTGGGATCGCGTCAAGGCGGCGAGCTTTGCCTACACCTCGACGGCCAAGCCGATGTTGTCGGGCACCCTGGTGACCGCGGCGGGCTTTCTGCCGATTGCCACTGCGGCGTCGAGCACCGGCGAGTACACCCGCTCGATCTTTCAGGTGACGGTGATCGCGCTGCTCATTTCGTGGATCGCGGCGGTGCTGTTCGTGCCCTATCTGGGCCATCACCTGCTGCCCGATTTCCGCAAGCAAAAGCAGCAGCCGGGGTGGCTGGCCCGTGCGCTCGGCCGCCTGTGGCCGGCGGCCGGTCGGCGGATGAGCGTTCAGCCATCGCAGCACGACGAACACGCGATCTATCACACCGCGTTCTACAACCGTTTCCGCCGCGTGGTGAACGCCTGCGTGGCGCATCGCTGGTGGGTGATCGCGATCACGCTGGCGGTGTTCGCCGGGTCGATCGCGGCCTTTCGCTACGTGCCGCAGCAGTTCTTTCCTGATTCGACCCGGCCGGAGTTGCTGGTCGAGCTGGAACTGCCGGAAGGCGCCTCGCACGCCGCCACCGAGCGCGCGGTCAAGTCGCTCGAAAGGGTGCTCGACACCGCGCCGGGGATCGAGAACTACGTGGCCTACGTCGGCGCCGGCAGCCCGCGCTTTTACCTGCCGCTGGACCAGAAGCTGGCGCAGCCCAACTTCGCCCAGTTCGTGATTCTCACCGAGGGCAGCGAGGCGCGCGAAGCCCTGCGCCAGCAACTCATCGACCACTACGCCGGGCGCGCGGGCGACACCCTGGCGGTGATCAAGCGGCTCGAAAATGGCCCGCCGGTTGGTTATCCGGTGCAGTACCGGGTCAGCGGGCCGGACTTCGCGCAACTGCGCGCGATCGCCCGCCAGGCGGCCGACGCGATGCGCGCCAATGCGCAGCTCTCCAATGTGCATCTGGACTGGGAGGAGGCCTCGAAGGTGGTGCATTTGCGCATCGATCAGGACAAAGCGCGCCTGCTCGGCCTGTCGTCGGCGCAGATCGCCGGCTTCCTCAACACCTCGCTCCACGGGATGCCGGTGACCGAATTGCGTGAAGGCACCGAGACCATCAGCGTGCGTCTGCGCGGCGCGCAGGCCGAGCGCACGCGGCTGTCGCTGCTCACCGACCTGGCGATTCCGGTGGCCGGCGGGCGGAGCGTGCCGCTGGGGCAGGTGCTGACCCCGGAATACGGCTTCGAGGATGGGGTGATCTGGCGACGCAACCGCGTGCCGACGGTGACCGTGCGCGCCACGCTGTACGGCAGCGTGCAGCCGGCTCAGGTGGTCGGCCAGCTGGCGCCGCAGATGGCGGCGATCGGCGCGGCGCTGCCGCTGGGCTATCGGCTGGAGGTGGGCGGCGCGGTCGAGGAGAGCGCGCAGGGCGGCGCGTCCGTCGCCGCCGGCATGCCGCTGTTCCTGGTGGTGGTGGTGACGGTGCTGATGATCCAGTTGCAGAGCTTCTCGCGCGTGGCGATGGTGCTGCTCACCGCGCCGCTGGGGATCATCGGGGTGACCGCCTCGCTGCTCCTGTTCAACAAGCCCTTCGGCTTCGTGGCGATGCTCGGCACCATCGCGCTGTCGGGGATGATCATGCGCAATTCGGTGATCCTGGTCGACCAGATTCGACAGGACCGGGCCGAGGGGCGCTCCCCGTGGTCGGCGATCGTCGAGTCCACCGTGCGCCGCTTCCGGCCGATCATGCTCACCGCGGCGGCGGCCATTCTGGCCATGATCCCGCTCACCCGCAGCGCCTTCTTCGGCCCGATGGCGGTGGCGATCATGGGCGGGCTGACGGTGGCCACCGCGCTGACCCTGATCTTCCTGCCGGCGCTCTATGCCGCGTGGTACCGGGTGGCCCCGGATGCGCCCGCGGACGCCGACGGTACGCGGCAACTGGGTTAGAATGGCCAAGTTTTTGCATTCATGTAAATTAGCGTATTCTTATATTTAGACCAGGAGCCGAGAATGGACTTTGAGCGCGCGCGTTTCAATATGGTTGAGCAGCAGGTTCGCCCGTGGGAGGTGCTGGATCAGGACGTCCTCGAGTCGATGATGACGGTCAAGCGCGAGGAGTTCGTGCCGGCCAAGTTCCGCTCGCTGGCCTTTTCCGAAGCCGAGATCCCCATCGGCGGCGGGCAGATCATGCTCACCCCGGTGATCGAGGGCAAAATGCTGCAGGCGCTGCAGGTCAGGAAGACCGACTCGGTGCTCGAAATCGGCGCCGGCTCGGGCTATTTCGCGGCCCTGCTGGCGGCCCGCGCGGACTGGGTGCGCAGCATCGAGATCGATCCCGCGCTGGCCGAGGTGGCGGCCGCCAATCTCAAGGCCGCGGGTGTCGAGAACGTGATCGTCGAGCAGGGCGATGGCGCTGACGGCTGGGCCGCCAACGCACCCTATGACGTGATCGTGGTCTCCGCCGGCATGCCGGTGCTGCCGCCGTCCTTCAAGTCCCAACTCGCGCTGGGCGGGCGCTTGCTGGCCTTCATCGGCGAAGCGCCGCTGATGGTCGCCCGGCTGGTGACCTGTGTCGGCGAAGGCGAGTACGAAACCGTCGATCTGTTCGAGAACGTGGTGCCGGCGCTGCGCAATGCCCGCCGCGTCGACGAGTTCCGCTTCTGAGACATTCCCGATGCGCCAGATGCTGCCCACCGAACTGAAACAGCGCCTCGACGCCGACGCTGCGGCGCCCGTGCTGCTCGATGTGCGCGAGCCGTGGGAGTTCGACACCTGCCGGATCGAGGGCGCGGTGCTCATCCCGATGGCCAGCGTGCCGGCGCGGGTGGGCGAACTCGACCCGTCCGCCGAGACCGTGGTGATCTGCCATCACGGCGGGCGCAGCATGCAGGTGGCGATGTTCCTCGAACAGCGCGGTTTTAGCCATGTCATCAATCTGGCCGGCGGGGTGGCGGCGTGGGCCGCGCAGGTCGACCCGGCGATGGCCCAGTATTGAGTGACGTGGCCGCAACGGAGAATGGAATGAAGCGCAGTCTGGTTCTGATTCTGGCCGGGATGTGGTCGGCCGCCGCGTGGAGCGCCGATCTGCTCTCGGTGTATCGCGACGCGGTGCAAAACGACGCGCAGTTCGCCGCCGCTCGCGCCAGCCGCGAGGCCGGGCAGGAGAAGACGATCCAGGGGCGCGCGGGGCTGCTGCCCGGCATCGGCCTGTCGGCCAGCACCGCCTGGAACGACAACACCTACACCGGCGTCGATCGCAGCTTCAACGCCAACGCTTATGGTGCCGAGCTGCGCCAGCCGCTGTTCAATCAGGCCAATTGGGCGCAGTACCGGCAGGGCCAGTTGCAGACCGCGTTAGCCGACGCGCAGTTTCAGGCCGCCCAGCAGGATCTGATCGTGCGTGTGGCGGAGCGCTATTTCGCGGTCCTCAATGCGCGCGATGGGGTTGCCGCGCTGAGCACGTTGAAAGAAGCCGCGGCCAAGCAGCTCGAACTGGCGAAGAAGAGTTTCGAGGTCGGCACCGTGACGGTCACCGATGTGCATGAGGCGCAGTCGCGCTTCGACCTCTCCTCGGCGCAATTGATCGCCGCCGAAAACACCCTCGAAGTGGCCCGCCAGAGTCTGGCGCAGCTCACCGGCAACGCGCCCGAGGCGCTCAATGGGCTGCGCGAGGGCGCCAGCCTCACCCGCCCGCAGCCGGACGACGTGGTGCAGTGGGTGGAGGCCGCGCGCCAGCACAGCTACGGCGTGCAGGTGCAGCAGCTCGCCGAGCGCATCGCCGATCGCGAAGTGTCGCGCAACCGGGCCGGCCACCTGCCGACGCTGGACGTAGTGGCGCGCTACAGCCAGAGCGATGCGGGCGGCAGCACGGTGAGTTCGGCGCGTTCGGAGACCACCGCGCGCAGCATCGGGCTGGAGCTGAACGTGCCGCTGTTTCAGGGCGGTTCGGTGTCGTCTCGCACCCGCGAAGCGGCCGCCTTGCTGACCAAGGCCCAGGCCGATCTGGACGACGCGCAGCGCGCCGCTGCCTTGTCGGCGCGCCAGTCTTACCTCGGCGTCACCAGTGGTCTGGCGCAGGTCAAGGCGCTGGAAGCGGCGCAGGTCTCGTCGCGTTCGGCGCTGGAGGCGAACCAGCTGGGCTATGAAGTCGGCGTGCGGATCAACATCGACGTGCTCAACGCGCAAAGCCAGCTGGCTGACACCGAGCAGCAACTGGCCAAGGCGCGCTACGACACGCTGATCGCCCAGCTTCGGCTCAAGGCTGCCGCCGGTGCGCTGGGCGAAGACGATCTGGCACAGCTCAACGCCTTGCTCGATCGCCCGAGCAATTAACTACCGTGCGCTGATCAACGGCACGATCAGCGCCATGGTGCGCGCGGTGGCGCCGCCGTGGCGCTCGGCGAAGGCCTGACCGGCGGCGCCCATTCTTCCCCGTTCCGCATCCTGACTCAGCAAAGCCTGCGCGGCCCGCATCGCGCTGGCCACGTCGTCGTGGCGGGTTGCCGCGCCCGCGGCGATGGCCTGTTCGCTGGCGTCGAGGAAGTTGAAGGTGTGCGGGCCGAGGAGCGCCGGGGTGCCCGCCGCGCAGCATTCGATCAGGTTCTGTCCGCCAAAGGGCAGCCACGCGCCGCCGATCAGCGCCACATCGGCCAGCGCGTAATAGGCCGCCATCTCTCCCATCGAATCGCCCAGCCACACCGCGTCGCCGGGCTGCGGGGCGGCGTTCTGGCTGCGCCGGCTCATCGTCAGGCCGGCCGCCGCGATCTGCGCGGCCACGGCATCGAAGCGCTGTGGATGACGCGGCACGATCACCAGCAGCGCGCCGTCGGCCAGCAGCGGCCCGGCGGCGGCCAGCATCAACGCCTCCTCGCCTTCGCGAGTGCTCGCCGCCAGCACCACCTTGCGTCCGCCCAGCGCCGCGCGCCATTGCTTGCCTAGGGCCATGGCCGTTGCGTCCGGCGCGATGTCGAACTTGATGTTGCCGGTGATCTCGACCTCGCGCGTGCCCAGTGCGCGGAAGCGCTCGGCATCCGCGCTGGTTTGCGCGGCAACCACATCGAAACCGCCGAAGGCTGCGCGCGCCAGTGCGCCAAGACGTCGATAACGTCGGCTGGAGCGTTGTGAGAGGCGACCGTTGGCGAGCATCAGCGGGATGTGGCGTTGGTGGCAGGTGGCAACGAGGTTGGGCCACACTTCGGTTTCCATGAGGATGCCGATGCGCGGCTGATAGTGCCGCAGGAAGCGCGCTTGCAGCGAGGGCAGATCGTAGGGGAGATAGACCGAGCGTACCCGTGCGGCGTGTTCCGCGAACAATGACTGCGCGGTGTCGCGGCCGGTCGGGGTCATGTGGGTGAGGACGATGGCGTGGTCGGGATAGGCTGCCAGCAGCGCGGTCACCAGCGGTTGTGCGGCGCGCGTCTCGCCAACCGAGACGGCGTGAATCCAGATCCACGGGCCGGCGGGAACCGGCGGGTAGCGGCCGAAGCGCTCGGCCAGATGCTCGCGATACGCCGGCTGGCGGCGGCCCCGCCACCACAGCCGCAGCCCGACCAGCGGCAAGGCGAGCATCCACAGCGCGGTGTAGAGGTGACGCATCAGCGATGAAGGCGGCAGGTGGTCATAGGCTCCGGATTATACGTTGCGCGCGGCGTTGCAAAATCCCTGTCCGCTGCCACTCCGGCTGCCGGGACGACGGCGGGATATGCGACAATCGCCACTTTTAACCCCTCGGGAATTTGACGATGAAGGTGCTGGTTACCGGCGCGGCCGGATTCATTGGCATGCACACCTCCGAGCGCCTGCTGGCGCGCGGCGATGACGTGGTCGGGCTCGACAATCTGAACGATTATTACGACCCCCAGCTCAAGCGCGATCGGCTTGCGCGCCTCGAACCGAACCCGAAATTCCGCTTCGTGAAAATGGACGTGGCCGACCGCGCCGGCATGGAAGCGCTCTTTGCCGCCGAAAAGTTCGACCGTGTCATCCACCTTGCCGCCCAGGCCGGCGTGCGCTATTCGCTCGAAAATCCTCACGCCTACATCGACAGCAACGTGGTCGGCTTCATGAACATTCTGGAAGGCTGCCGCCACAACAAGGTCGCCCATCTGGCCTACGCCAGCAGCTCCAGCGTGTATGGCGGCAACACCAAGATGCCGTTCTCCGAGCACGACTCGGTGGACCACCCCATCAGCATGTACGCCGCCACCAAGAAGGCCAACGAGCTGATGGCCCACACCTACAGCCACCTGTTCGGCCTACCCACCACCGGGCTGCGCTTCTTCACCGTGTATGGCCCTTGGGGCCGGCCGGACATGGCGCTGTTCCTGTTCACCAAAGCGATCCTCGACGGCAAGCCGATCAACGTGTTCAACCACGGTAAAATGCAGCGCGATTTCACCTATGTGGATGACATCGTCGAAGGGGTGATCCGGGTCATCGACCATACCGCCGAGCCCGACGCCGGGTTCAATTCAAGCCAGCCCGACCCCGGCCGCAGCGCCGCGCCGTTCCGGGTGTTCAACATCGGCAACAACAACCCGGTGATGCTGATGGACTTCATCGCCGCGATCGAAAAATCGCTCGGCCGCGAGGCGGAGAAAAACTTCATGCCACTGCAGGATGGCGACGTGCCGGAAACCTACGCCAACACCGACGAACTCAACGCCTGGACAGGCTTCGTGCCGGCCACCAGTGTGACGGACGGGGTGGCGTGCTTCGTCGCCTGGTATCGGGCCTATTTCAAGTGCTGAGTCAGAGCGTCATCGTGCTGTGTCTCGTCTTGGGGTGCGCAGAATGAATTCCGTCCAGGTCATTGCTGAAATCGGGCAGGCGCATGATGGAAGCGTGGGCATGCTCCATTCGCTGATCAACGCCATTGCAGGCACCGGTGTCGCAGCGATCAAGTTCCAGATGCATATCGCGGATGCTGAGAGCTGCGCGCAGGACGAGTTTCGTATCCCGTTTTCGCAGGTCGATGCGACACGTATGGACTATTGGCGCCGGATGGAACTGAGCCTGGCCCAGTGGTATGAGGTCAAATCACACTGCGAAGATCTGGGGTGTGAGTTCCTGTGCACGCCTTTTTCGATTGCTGCGGTGGCGCAACTAGAGGCCCTGGGCGTGGCGCGCTACAAGGTTGGATCCGGCGATACCTCGAATGCCCTGCTGCTGGACGCGCTGGGTGCGACGGGCAAGCCCGTCATTCTCTCCAGTGGCATGAGTTCATACAATGAACTCGATGCGGCCGTCGAGCGCCTGATGCAACGTGGTTCGCGGGTGTCGGTGATGCAGTGTACGTCCGAATACCCGGTGCTGCCGGAACGCTGGGGTTTGAACGTCCTGGCCGAGATTCGTGACCGGTATGGTGTGCCCTACGGTCTTTCCGACCATTCGGGCAGCATTGTTCCGGGGCTCGCGGCAGCGGCGCTTGGCGCGACCCTGATCGAGGTTCACGCGACGTTCGATCGGCGCATGTTTGGTCCTGACGCCACATCGTCGCTCACCATCGACGAGCTGGCCCAGCTCGTTCGCGACGTTAGCAGTATCCGCACGGCGCTCGACCACCCAGTCGACAAGGGCGATGCAGAGGATATGGCGCGGATGCGGCGCCTGTTCGGCCGGTCGCTGACAGTCAGGCGGGACATGGCGGCTGGCGAAGTGCTCTCCTTCGATGATCTGGAATGCACCAAGCCCGCAGGGCTGGGTGTGCCGCCACAGGCGTACGAGCAGTTGATCGGGCGTCGGCTCAAACGTGCCTTGTCGCTGAGAAGTTTCATCATGGAAGAAGACATCGAATGAAGAAGAAAGTCTGTGTCGTCGTTGCCAGTCGAGCGAATTACGGTCGGATCAAGGCGGTCATGTCCGCAGTCAAGGCGCACCCTGATCTGGAACTGCAGTTGATCGTCAGCGCGTCGGCTCTGTTGTACCGGTTCGGCAAGGTGGTCGACCTGATCGAGCAGGATGGCTTCGAGGTATCTTCGCGGATCTACTCAATTGTCGAAGGCGAGAACCTGACGACCATGGCCAAGTCCGTCGGTCTCGGCGTGCTCGAGCTGTCCACTCAGTTTGAGAACCTGCGTCCAGATATCGTCCTGACCGTCGCCGATCGATTCGAAACCATGGCGACGGCTATCGCCGCTTCGTACATGAACATTCGTGTGGCCCATACGCAGGGTGGCGAGCTGACGGGCTCCATCGACGAGAGCGTACGGCATGCGATCACCAAGCTGTCCCATTTGCATTTCGTCTCGACCGAGCTGTCCCGGGAGCGTGTAGTCAAGATGGGGGAGAACCCCACTTACGTATTCAATACCGGCTGCCCCGCCATCGACGCCATTGCCGACATCGACCTGACCCTGATGCCGGGGTTCTTCGATCAGTATGGTGGAGTGGGACACGGCATCGACCCGGACAAACCCTATTTGGTTGTACTTCAGCATCCGGTCACCACCGAGTTCGGCGCTGGCTTCCAGCAGATCAACGAAACCCTGCAGGCGGTCCGGGAGACCGGCATGCAGACCGTCTGGCTGTGGCCCAATGTCGACGCAGGCTCCGATGACGTGTCCAAGGGCTTGCGCATGTTCCGCGAGCGCAACCGCGATGTGCCTATCCGCTTCTTCCGTAATTTTTCGGTCGAGGATTACGCCCGGCTCATCAACGGCGCGGCCTGCCTTGTCGGCAATTCATCGAGCGGTATCCGGGAGTCGGCCTTTCTGGGCGTTCCCTCCGTGAATATCGGGACCCGCCAGCACGCACGGGAGCGCGCGGCCAACGTGATGGATGTGGGGCACGTGTCGGCCGATATCCTCGCCGCCATCCGGCATCAGATCGAGCATGGCAAATACCCGTCGGACCATCTCTACGGCGATGGCTGCAGTGGTCCGAGAATTGCCCAACTGATGGCCGAGACTGCCGTGTCCATCCAGAAAACCATGGCTTACTAGTTCGGTGGCAATGACATGAAACAACCCATTTCAGGCGATACCGGGAATTTCGACAAGAGCTGGCGTACTCGGAAGGAGACGCTGTACAACCACTGGACGGCAGGGCAGCCGGCAAACCAGATCCAGCTGGCATTCCGTTCCCATTGGGAGGTTTTCCAGGATCTAATGGGGCCGCTGGCGACCACCAAGGGGTGTGTGCTCGAGGTCGGCTGTGGCCGGGGGAGCCTCTCGAGCTACTTCGCTCACAACGGCTGGGACTGCACCTTGCTCGATTTCAGTCCTAGCGTGCTCGATACGGCGAAGGCGGTGTTCAAACGCAATGGTCATTCGGCAAGCTTCGTTCCTGGCGATGCCAACCGGTTGCCCTTCCCGGATAGCAGTTTCGACGTGACCTGTAGCATCGGCCTGCTTGAGCACTTCGAGGACGTTCGCAAGGTGATGTCCGAGCAATTGCGGGTGCTGAAGCCGGGCGGCTGGTTTCTTGGCTATGTCGTTCCGGAGCGTCCGGACAACGTGCAGCGCTATTTTCGCTGGGTCAATGCGATTCTCAAGCTCGTCGCCAAGCTCGGCGGCAACGGTGGCAAGGCGGTGGTGGCCAAGCCCGATATCTATCGAAGCGACTTCGACTCGACCCACTACGCAAACGAACTGAAGGGGCTGCCGTTCGACAACCTGACGGTCTTCGGCATGTATCCGATGCCGATGATCAGCCACAGCCCCGAGTTTCCGTTTTCCTTGCTGCCCGCACCCGTCGAATGGGTGCTGACCCGCATCTTCGAAGGCGCGCTCGCGGTTCGCCGGCTCGTCACCGGCCGTCATGGCTGGATCTGCTCCGAGCAGATGGGACAGGCCTTCCTCGTGGCGTTTCAGAAGGCGCCGGTCGCCCCTTGAAAATTCTCAACGTCGAGCCCGAAGGCTACACGGCGGAGGCCCGCGAGATCCTGCGCTCGCTGGGCGAACTCGAGGAGCGCGCCTGCGATCGCGATGCGCTCCTTGCCGCGGTCGGCGATGCCCAGGTGTTGATCGTACGGCTCGCCCACCGGATCGATGAAGCCGTCTTCGCGCGTGCCAAGTCCCTGCGGGTGATCGTGTCGGCGACGACCGGGCTCAATCACATCGACCTCGACGCCGCCGAACGTTACGGTGTGACCGTGCTCTGCCTGCGTGGGCAGCGTGTGTTTCTCGATTCGGTGACTGCAACCGCCGAGCACACCTGGGGATTGCTGATCGCACTCGTTCGCCATCTGCTGCCGGCCGCCGCGAGCGTGGCCCAGGGTGAATGGGACCGGGACCGGTTTCGAGGTACCCAGCTGTCCCGCAAGACCCTCGGTATTGTCGGATTCGGACGCCTGGGCCGCATCGTGGCCGACTATGCGCGTGCCTTTCGCATGCAGGTGGTGTTCCATGATCCCTACGTCGAGGCGGCGGACGCCGACGTCGAGAAACTGGGGCTGGACGATCTTCTGGCCCGCAGCGACGTGGTCAGCCTGCACGTGGCGTATTCGAACGAGACGCGTGGCTTGATCGGAGTGCGCGAGTTCGAACGCATGAAGCCCTCTGCCGTGTTGATCAATACGGCGCGTGGCGAAATCGTGGATGAGGCTGCCTTGCTGAATGCTTTGGAATCACGGCAGATTGCGGGCGCGGCCATCGATGTGCTCGACAATGAAACATCGCTGACCGCGCTGGCGTCCCACCCCTTGATTCGCTATGCGGGCGAGTCGGATCGTCTCATCGTTACTCCGCATGTGGGCGGGGCGACGCTCGATTCCATGAAAGATGCAGAGGTGTTCATGGCCCAGATGCTGGCTCACTACGTTCGGGGGGAAGTCTCGTGATTGGACTGCGGCGCATTGCCCTCTGGTGGCGCAACCGGGGCATCGATGCAGCGCATCGGTGGCATGGGATGCGACAGCCGGAGGCCTATGTCGACATCGACGATGTGGTGACCCGTTTCAGGGGCAGCGGGGGGCTCAAGCATCGCTTTCAGGCCTACAAGCTGTTCGAACTGAATCAGTTGCTCGAGCGCCATCGCCCGGCCACGATTCTCGAACTGGGCTCGGGGTCGAGTACCGCCATCTTTGCTGCGTTCGTCAAGCAGGGCGAAGGCCGCCACCTAACCTCGGTAGACGAGAGTGGCAAATGGCTGGCCAATGCCCGATCGCTGGCGGGGATCAATGCCGATGACGCCCGCTTCACTTGGCTGGAGTCGCAGCCACGCGCGCATCAGGATGCCAGTGGGGTCCGTATCGGCTACGGCATTTCCGCGGCGCCGTACGACTTCGTCTTTATCGACGGTCCTTCCCTGAAGCTCGACGGCGTCCAGCAAAGGATGCGGTCAACGACGATGTCTTCGGGCTGTTGGGCGACCATCCTCCACAGGTTGTTGTCGTCGACGCGCGCTATGCGACCGCGCAGGCGATTGCCGAGGCGACCCGCGGGCAATACTAATTCATGCCATCGGACTTGCTGTCCCGTTTTCCGAGTAATGGCTATCGGTATTTTTCAGTCTTTGTCCGGCGCGAAGCCGCCGGTTTGAAATAATCAGGAGAATGCACATGGGCGCGAAGCTTTTGAAAGGAATTGTTCCGGTCGTCGTGGTGCCGATGCATCCGGGCGGTGAACCCGACATCGAGGGTACGCACCGGCTGGTGAATTTTCTCGTCGATTCCGGTGTGGGCGGCATGTGGGTGCTGGGTTCTGCCAGTGAAGACGTGAACATGTCGGTCAAGCAGCGTCTGGCTGTCGCTCGGGCCACTGCTGAAGCCAATGCCGGCCGCGTGCCGTTGATCGTCGGTTCAGGCCTCACCTCCATCGGCGACATTCTCGACTACGCTGACCAGCTCTCGGACCTGAGCTTTCACGGGCTGCATGTGCTGCCCTACGACGTCAAGATGGGCGATGCGCGACTGATCCACCTGATCGAGACGCTCGCCGACCGACTGCCGTGGCCGGTCTGGATGTACCACAATCCGAAGCGGGGGCGCGCGTTCACTGACGACATCATTGGCAAGGTCAAGGCGCATCCGAACGTCGGTGGCATCAAGATCGGTGGCTACAACCTCTCGGAACTGACACGGACCATCATGCACCGGACCGAGGATTTCGACGTCATCGGCGCCGGTGGTGGCCAGTTGTTCCAGATGCTCGCCCTGGGTGCGCAGGCGCACACTACGAGTGAGGCCTCGGTGTTTCCGGAGCGCTTCATTGCGCTCATGGCGGCGTTCGAGCAGGGGCGGATCGACGAGGCCCGTGAAATGCAGTTCGACCTGATCCGCCTGTCCAAGGCGATTCCGCGGACAGAGAACGGCGAATACTGCGCCGAGGAGAAGTTCATGCTCTCTCTGCGCGGCATTTGCGGCGAGGCGGTCAACCCGCTCTACCGCACGCTGAATGACGAAGAGAAGCGCAAGATTCGCCAGTTGCTGGTCGAGCATCGTTTCGAGTGGGCGAGTGCCTGAGTCGCCGACGTGAAACCCAAGCGTGTCGTGGCCGTGGTGCCCGCCAAATTGACGTCGGTGCGCCTGCCACAAAAGAACCTGGCCCCGATCGAGGGCCAGGCGCTTTTTGCCTACTCGATCCGGGCCGCGCTGAAGTCGACGCTGATCGACGAGGTGGTGGTCAGCAGCGAATCCGGATCACTGCTGGCGACCGCGGGCGCGCTTGGCGCCAGAACGGTCCTTCGTCCTGAATCTCTGTCGGGAAGCAAGGTCACGAACCAGACGGTTCTTGCACATGTGCTCGACGAACTGGAGCAGCAGGGCGCAGGCTGCCCGGAGGTGATCGTGCTTCTCCAGCCGACTCATCCCTTCCGGGTCCCGGCTGACATCGACGCCGCGATCGCACTGCTGGGAGAGCACTCGGGGTTCTCGAGCATCTTCGCGCTCAGGGCAGACCCGCGCCTGTTCGGGCACCTGGATGCGCAGCGCTTTGTTCCCGATGTTCCGCTGCCTCGCCAGCGGGACAGGGAGCGCACCCGGTATGAGAACACCGGTGCCTTTTACATCCTCGATGTGGCGAAAACGGTGCAGGCAGGAAGTTTCTTCGGAGATCGGATCGGCGGTTTTGCGCTGTCGCGTCCGGAACTCGAGATCGATATCGACGAACCGATCGACCTGAAAATCGCGCGGGCGATGGCGCGTTACTACCGGCACGATCTCGAATCGCTGGGTTTGCTGGACAGAACAGAATGAAATTGCTTGGTGTGACGCAGGGGGCAAGCGTGCGGGTCTTCGCACGCCTTGTGGAGATGCTCGGCGAAAACGGTGGCGCGGTCAGTGCTGCAGCCTTCGTGGCCGATGCGCTGGCGTTCAAGACGACCGCGCGTACCGAGCCCTGTCTGCGCGACGGATCGATGGCTCTGCTCAAGGAATGGGATGTGACGGGCGCGGGCCGGGTGCGGATTCCGGACTGGGCGGCGCTGACGCGATGGGAAGAGGAGGTTGGCGACCCCAGTCTATGGAACGCGCTGCTGGCTGACCGGCGACTCGTGTTCGGCCGCGCATGCAAGTTCCGGCAGGATTACACGCCGCGATTCACCCATGAGCAGATGGGCGGCATCCTGCAGGAAGCCCTCGAACGGATCTCCGCATTCATCGAAGCGCAGAAGCCCGACGTGATCGTCGGTTTCGGCACGGCGACCTTCGGTGATTACCTCTTCTACCGGTTCGCCAAGGCGCGCGGTATTCCCTACCTGAGCCTGAAGGCGACCAAGATCGCCAACTATGTGTCCCTCAATGACGATGCCGTGGCCCTGTCTTCGCACGTGGCCTCCCGGATATCCGCAGCCGCCGTGTCCGAAAGCGCGCTCGACGAAGCGCGGCGCCACATCGAGGCCATCCGCCAGAAGGGCGTGAAATACGAAGGGGCGCTGAAGTCGTCGGCGCGCCTGCAGCCGCTCAAAGGTGCTGTCGCCCTGGCGCGCGGGCTGGTGCGGGACCTGCGCAATCGCGCAGACGTCGAAATCGGTGGTGACAACCATGTGGAGAGCGCACTGCGCCACGCCTGGTACACCCATTTCCGCCAGCCCTTGATGGGGCAATACGTCCAACTGCGACTGAAGGACGCATGGGTGCGGGCCGATGCCCTGTCTGCGCAACCGCCCTTCATCTTCTTTCCGCTGCATTTCGAGCCGGAAGTGTCCATCCAGGTGTTCGGGCGACCCCACCAGAATCAGATCGAGCTGGTTCGCAACATCGCCTTGAGCCTGCCACCGGGCATGCTGGTGCTGGTCAAGGAGCATCCGCGCTCCATTGGATTCCGCCCCCTGGGCTACTACCGCAAGCTGCTTGAAATACCCAATGTGCGGCTCGTCGACCCCGATATCTCGACCCATGCGGTGATCCGCCATGCAGGGATGGTCGCGGTCATCTCCGGAAGTACGGGGCTCGAGGCCGCCATCTGCGGCCACCCGGTGATCACCTTCGGATTGCCGACCTACAACGTCCTGCCGGATTCGATGGTCCGCAACGTGCGCGACCTGCATCGATTGGGCGAGGAGATCCGGTCGCTGATGCGCGATCATGCGCCAGTCGATTCGGCTGTCGAACAATTTCTCGGCGCCCATGTGGATGGCGCCGTGCCTGTCGACCTCTACAGCGTTTTGCTGGGCAAGCAGGGCCGGCACAGCGAGGGGCGAGAAGGCATGAGCGTCGAGCAGAAACAGTCCGCCGACTATCGCGCGCTTGCGGCCTATTTCCGCCAGCGGCTGTCGGATGTCGCGGGAGCCTGACGCCCATGTCCCGCTTACCCACTTTTCTTGGCATCGGCGCGCCGAAATGCGGCACTACCTGGCTGGCCGAATGCCTTCTGGAATATCCGCAGGTCTGCGTGCCCGAGGTCAAGGAAGTCGTCTATTTCTCCTCCGCCAAAAAGCTCGAGCGCGGTGATGCTTGGTACCTGGCCCATTTCGATCCGGCCGGTGATGCAAAAGCCGTGGGCGAGTTTTCCGTCACCTACCACGCCGGGGGGGCGGATGTCGCCGCACGCATCCAGGCACTGGCGCCGGAGGTGCACGTGCTTGCTGTTTTGCGTGATCCGGTGGAGCGGGCCTTTTCCCACTATCGCTGGTTGTGCCAGTTGGGGAAGCTTGACGAGGGCACTTCCTTTGCCGAGGCGATGCGGCTGAGGCCGGAAATCGTCGAGGATTCGCTCTACTTCAAAGTCCTTTCTAGCTATCTGAAGCGCCTGCGCGTCCACATCTACCGATTTTCCCGCAGGAACGGACCCAACGGTCTGATCTCCTTCGTGAAACGCAGCGGGCTCTCCGCCCTGTATCGGGACATCAACAACAAGCAGTCCAAGCAACTCTCTCTGGACGCAGCGGCCGATGCCGAGGCCTTTGGACTGTTCCGGGAGGATGTGCTCAAACTGCAGGCGGCCACGGGGTTCGACTGCACCAAGTGGCTGGAAAAGGGAAGCCGCTTCTAATGGGCCCTGCAGTGCGGAGATCCGTGTGAGCCGTTCCTTGGTGCCAGGCTTTCGGCGTTCATTGTTCAACGTGCTGTCCACCTGGGGCGTTCAGGGCGCCAGTGTGCTGTTTGCGCTCGTTGTCGTGCCGCTGGTATCGCGCCGATTCGGCGTCGAGGGCCTGGGACTCTGGTTGTTGATCCAGCAACTGGCGGGGCACCTTCAACTGTTCGAGGTGGGCCTGAATTCAAGCCTAGGTCGGTATCTGGCCAGAACGCTTGCGCGTGGGGAGCAGGAGGCGCACGACGGCTATCTGTCGTCGGCGGTGGCCGTCCTCTGTGGCTTGGCCTTGATCGTGATCCTAGTGACCTTCGTGCTGGCTGCGGGCTTGCCTGCGTTCTTCGATATCGCCACTGAAATGCAGGCGCAAGCCGTCTGGATGCTGATCGTGGTGGGCACGGCAACGGCGCTTTCTCTGCCGATGCGAGCGGGGCTCGGGGTGCTGAGCAGTCGACATCGTTTTGATCTCATGGCCCTGTCGGAGGGCCTGGGGCTGCTGCTCAAGGTCGCGTTGGTCCTGGGTGTCTGCCTGACCGATTTCGAGCCCGGATTGGTGTTGCTTGCGGGTGCCGTGTTCCTGCCGATGCTGTTCGGTTCATGCGTCGCGTTCCTGCGCGGGCTGCGATGCCCGCCGGTCAGCCGTCTGCGATGGTCGCTGGTGTCTCGGGCATCGGTCCGTGCTTTGTTCGATATCAGCCTGTCCGCCCTTGTGGTGACTGCTGCGGCGGTGTTCCTGCGCCAAGGTGCGCCGGTCATCATCGGCATGCAGTTCGGTGTCGAAGTGATTCCGATTCTGGCCATCCCCTTGATGATCGTTTCGGTCATCCAGCCGTTTGTTGCTGTCGCCAACAAGTTGCTGTCACCCGTGGCAAGCCAGTTCGATGCTGTAGGTGACAGGAGCGAATTGCTTTTGGCCTTCAAAACGGCCGCGCACTACACGCTGACGATGGCCATTCTCGTCTTCGCTCTTACTGTTGCTGCCGGGCGGGAAGCCTTGACGATGTGGCTGGGACACAGCGGCTTTTCAGTTGAACAACTGGGCGAGTTGTATCGCATGCTTCTAATCGTGTTTGGCGGTTACTGCGTGACGCTGCCGGGCATCATGGGGCGTACCTTGCTGGGTGCGGTAGGGCGGCACTGGGCCGCCGCACGAGGCGAGATGGTCGGCACGGTGGTGGGGCTGGCGCTGGGCATCTCGATGATCATGCTGCTCCGTACTGGGCCATGGGGCATGGCGCTGGGTGTGGTTGCGGCCTATCTCACGCGGGCTGTCGGGAGTGCCGTGCGCTTGATCGCCGAGTATTTTTCCATCTCACAGAGCGAGGTCTATCGCCTCGTGTGGGGGCGACCGATGCTGGTCGCGCTTCCGATTTTTGCCGGTCTGCTGCTCGTATTTGTCACCGGAATGGGCGGCTGGGAGAAAGTCGGTGTGTTGCTCGTATGTGTGGTGGTATGGATTTGGACTGTCTTGCGCTTTCTGGTCACCAAAGCTCACTTGGCACGCCTTTCTAGTGTCCTCCGGTTGTAGACTGGCGAGATGTGTCGCCGTTGTCGCCTGTTCAGCTTATCCGTGACGAATGGCGCGGTGGTGTTTGGCTGTCAGACGATCCAGTGGCACGCGGTTTCTCTTATTCCTCTCCGCGATTGCGTATCAGGACGTTTCATATCGGGATCAGTCGGGCGGAATTGGGGTATTCCTGTGGCAGAAAGATGGGCGTGCCGTACTCTCGGCAAGTTGCATTCGCCACGATGGAATGGTTAAAAGTCAGGGTTGTATCGAGTGATGAAACGCGTTGATGTGGCCAATTGCCCGTGTTGTGGTAGTGGAGAGTCGCTGCTGGTGATCGAGCGGTCACCTGAGCGGATCGGACGGTTCCTGCTGCTGAGTCAAAAAAAGTATGGCGGCTTCATGGATGGCTGGGAAGCCGACCTCTCCCTCGAGGTACACCGCTGCATCTCCTGCGGCCATCTGTGGTTCCGGCAGCAGCCAGATCAGCAGTCGCTGTTTGCCATGTATGCCCACGGCCAGCGCCTCAAGGGGCGTCCGGCCGCAACACAGCCCAGTGGGGCCATGGTTTCGCAGATGACCGCACTGCAACGCCTAGTTCGGGCGCGTTCGTCTGAAACCAGCCTGCTTGATTTTGGCAGCGGCTCCGGGCGTTGGGCGCGTGCGGCCGTTCAGGCCGGATTCGATGTCGCTGCCTACGAGCCGGCACCCGAACGATCCAGTGCCTGTGACGATATTCAGTGGTTCTCTTCACTGCCGGAAATCGGTGACCGGACCTTCAATATTCTCAATCTCGAGCAAGTGCTCGAACATGTGCCGGACCCAGTCGGGCTCATGCGGCGCATTCGCACCCATGCCACGCCTGAGACCATCCTGCGTATTTCCGTGCCCGACGTGGCCCGGCATGCCGGCGATCTCGCCGCGGATTTTCCCTTCGATGGGGAGCGGATGCATATCCTTTCACCTTTTGAGCACCTGAGCGGATTCTGTCAGGTGTCGTTCCTGAAAATGCTCGAACGATCCGGGCTTGCGCCGATGTCGGTCGGTGAGACCGCAATCTGCTGTCCGTCCTATTCGCTCAAGCGCCTGATGGCGGGGGTCGGCCTGCCCTGGGGGCGGACTGCGGTCCTCGCCCGATACAAATGCACGCAATGGAACTGAGCCGCCTACCGCTGACAGGGTGGGTGACGCTGGAGCGGGTTGCAACGGCACTGGCGAGCGCCGTGCTGGCCGTGTGCATGATCAACGGCCTGCTGGACTGGGCGGGATTGTCCCCGTCATATTCCCGCGTTCTGATCGAGTTCCTCGCGGCTGTTCTCCTGCTGGTGTCGTTTCTGGGGGCGCGCACGCCAGACCGGAGGGGCGCGCTTGTTTTGTCCGCACCACTGCTTGCTGCGACAGTCATTGGTGTTGTGGTCGCGACGCTCAATGGCGCCAAGTCGGTTGAGCAGGTGCTGTTTGCGCGCGAAATCCTCACGCCGGTGCTGTTTCTATCCGCCTTTCTCTGCGCTCCGGTCAGCGATGCGCTCAGACGGCGTTTGCTCGGCTTGCTGGCCATTCTGGTGGCCCTTCAGGTGTTTGTGTGTGCGCTCAAGTTCGCTCTCTTCGGCGTCAATGAGAAAGCATGGATCGGCACGATGACCCAGTCGGCCGGTCAGTTGGGCCTGCTGATGCCGGCCATGGCCCTGGGTTTTGCGTGGGCCTTCGGCCTGGTGCGGGCCCGGATCGCGCTTGCTGCTACCTTCGCGCTCATGATCGCGGCGGTCGGCGTGGTCTCCGAAAAGCGGGCAACCATGTTTCTCGCACCGGCCATCCCCATGCTGACGCTGACGATCTGGCTGCTTGTCGGTCGCTTCGCCCGAATCCGGCGTGAGCGTCCAAGCAGGATGGCTTTGCACTACCTTGTTGCGGTGACCACGGTTTCGGCGATCGTCGGCCTCGGGTCGCTGGTTGTGATCCCTTCGCTGAATGCCGAGAATCCGAAATACGTGCTTTATGGCACTCATAGCGTGATCGACTACATCCGGGTCTATCTGACGCGCGATTACGATTCGCCAATGAACATCTCCAAGACAAGCATCGACGACAACCAGAACATCCAACTCGGGCGCCTGCTCCTGCTCAAGCGGGCGGTGGACCTTTCGCTGGATCAGCCCTTGCCGGTTGCATTGACCGGGCATGGAGGTGGGTGGCTGCTGGAGCACCGCTTTCTTCCTCACAAGGGGGGGGATGTCTTGTATGATCGCGTTGGCCTGAGAGGGCCGAGTGGTCTGCTGGTCCGCCACCTGTTTGAAATTGGCTGGATCGGCGTGGTGCTGGTCCTCGCCTGGATGTTTGCCCTGGTGACCCTGCTCCTGAAAGCCTTGCTCAAGGCGCCGGAGTCCGTCCTCGCGTTCGGGGCCCTGACAAGCGTTGCGGTCCTCCTGTTCGACTACACGTTCTATTCCGAGATGACCTGGAATTCCGGAGTCTTCATGCCGATTTTTGCGTTGCTGGCTGCCTTTGCCCTGAGATCCGGTCCGGAATGCAGGCTGGAACGGGGCTGCTGAATGTTTGGCTGGTTCCGATTCATCGCTGCGTTGATGGTGGTGCTGACCCACATTTGCGGCATTGATTTCGTCGCGGGTATCGCCGTCTGGGGTTTCTTCATGCTCAGCGGTTTTCTCATGACGGCCGTCCTCAATGGCCGTTACGGCTTGGATGCGAATGGCCTGCGGCTGTTCGCGGTGAGCCGGGCATGGCGATTGTTCCCGAGTTACTGGGCGTCGATCCTGCTCAGTTATGTGGCCATTCGTTTTGGCGGCTCATTGCTGGCGCCCGAGCTTTTCAATCCCGCCATGTCGATGCCCGGTACCGTGCGCGAAGTTTTTGCGGGCCTTTTCATTGTCGGGCACACGACGCTGGGCCTCGGCCGGGTCGAGCATGCATTGAGTCCGTCCGCGTGGGCCGTGGATGTGGAAATCCTGATGTACGTCTGCTCCTGTCTCGTGCTGACGAGGTCTGCGACGATTGCCGGACGTTCGCTGGGCTTGCTGACGTTCGTTTTCGTGGGGCTGTGGTTTGTCGCGCGCAAATTCGTGGCGGCCGGCGATCTGAACATGGCCAGTCAGTTGCTCTACAGCTTTCTGCCCGCAGCCTTGCTGCCCTACACGATCGGAACCGTGCTCTGGTTCAGACGAAAGGATCTGCCCGCATGGACGAGTGGCGTGGGTGCGATGGCCGTCGGTGTTGCCGGCCTGGTCCTGTGTACCCTTGTCGTCTTTCCTCGTAGTGTCACTTTCGCCTACTTGGGTACGCTTCCGTTTCTGGCGCTGGTGCTTGCCAATCTGTCGCAGCTGACTTCCGGCGCTCGCACGAGGGCGGTTGACGATTTCGTCGGGCGGATGGCTTACCCGGTCTACCTGCTTCACTGGCTGTGCGGTTATCTGGTCGGATTGGCCTTTCCGAATGCCTCCAGCGTGTATTCGATCGTCAACGATCGGGCGGACTTCACTTTGCTCGGCGTCCTGACCGTGACGCTGGTTGTGGTCGTGCTGTCGGCCGTGCTGGCGGCGGCAGTCGAGGTGCCGCTGGATCGAATGCGGCACCAGTGGCTGAATAAGAAAAAGGTTGCGGTCGCATGAGCCGTGCAATCCTTTTCCGCGAGGCGCGCCGATGATGGCTGGGCCGGTATTCGGGCCTGACCCGCGCACACTCGATGCAATGCGCGAGGCTGCGGCGCGATTCGTTCGTAGTGTCTCGGAGGGCGATTCGGCCCGGCTGACGGCGAATGCCGAAGTGACGCCCTACGCTTTGTGCTTCCGTGTCTTCCTTGCCCATCTGCTCAAACGCCCCGATCTGCTGGACGCAGAAGCCTGTGCTCGCCAGATGCGCCAGTCGATTCGGGAGGTCAGGGAAACTCAGGCAGAAAAGCCGACGGGCAAGCCTTATCGACAGTTGCTGACCTTCACGCTGAGCGCATTGAGCGCGCTGGGCATGCTGGAGGAGGATCCGCTCGAAGAGCTGGTGCTCGAGCAATTGCCACTCGATGTCCGGCAATACCTGGATGATGCTGGAAGTCTTCGCGGTCAGGCCGGGGCGGGGAACCAGGCCATGTTCCTGGCCATATTCCTCCTTCATGCTCAACGCTACCTGGGGCAGGATTGCGGCCCGCAGGTGTCGGAATGGGTCGATCTCCACCTCAACAGCATGAACGGCCGTGGTTTCTGGAGCCCCCGTGCAGGAATGACGCACCTCGAGTTTCAGAACGGTTATCACCAGTACGAGATTTTCGAGTATCTCGACACCGCTCTTCCGGCGCTCGATGCCAGCAAGCAGGCCGTCGCGCACCTGGCAGATGTGGAGGGGCATTTCGCCCCCTATCCGGGCGGCGGTGGCTGCCATGATTACGATGCCGTCTTCGTGCTGACCTACGGGGAGCAGGCGCCACAGGGTCGCATCGCTAAGTTGCTGCAACTGACTGCACGGACCCTGCTGGGCGAACAGAACGAGGATGGTGGATTCGGCGAGTCGCAGCGCGTGCGGCCGTGGCAACTGGTGGGCATGCTGCGTCATGCGCGCCATGTTTTCGGCGCACCGACGCGCGACGCCCTGATCGAGCGCGGACGATACTGGCTGGCGCTGTCGCGGCCGCGCAATGCGCGGATTCACACGCACTGGAGCCGGTATTCCCGCCGGTGGAATGAAAGCGACCTCTGGGATACCTGGTTCCGCATGATGGCGATCGCACGGATCGATGTCGCCTTTGCTCCTGAGCGGGCCCGGCACTGGGGGTTCATCGACTATCCCGGCATCGGCTACCACGCATCGCTGCGTCATCGGGAGCTCGCGGCCAAGTGAGGGTGCTCTACATCGCCCCGTCGATCCTGCCGTCGCGGGCCGCAAACGCCGTTCATGTCGTCATGCAATGTGATGCACTGTCCCGCGAGGCAGGATGCCAGGTGACGCTGCTGGCCCAGCGCAGCATCCGGGACGCCGCAGCGCTGCCGCGAGCGCTCGAATCGGCCTTCGGCACCGACTTGGCAAGGGTCGAACTGCGCACTGTCCATGGACGGACGCCCCGGATGGCGAGCCTGAGGATCGCCGCGCTACTGCTGCCACTGATATCGCGTTTGCCGGACTTCGAGGTCGTGCTGTCGCGCAATCTCTACGCTTCATGGCTGCTGGCGATCATTCTCAAGCGACCGCTGCTGTTCGAAACCCATCAGCTTGAAACCGGATTCCGGAAACGCATGCAGCGCGCCATCATGCGCTCGGCCCGGGTGACGACCATCGTCATTTCACAGCGTTTGCAGGAAGCGCTTGAAGAACACCATGGCTGTCGCCCGCGGCGGGTCGAGGTGCTCCATGATGCGGCGCCATCCGGCATGGTTCGCCTGCCACCAGCCGAACGTGCCGACGGTCTGTCCCGCCTGCTTCCGACCCTCGGCATATCGCCGGCTCCGGTGTGTGGCTACTTCGGCCACCTGTATCCGGGTCGGGGCATCGAGATCATCATCGAGATGGCGCGCAAGGCGCCGGAGGCCGGATTCCTGGTGGTGGGCGGCAATCCGGACGACGTCGCGCGAATACGTGAGCTGTGTTCCGGCCTGGGCAATGTCTACATTGCCGGACATGTGCCGCACCAGGTCGCCCGGGCCGCCATGTCCGCCTGCGACATCCTGCTGATGCCGTATCAGAAACAGGTGTCCATCGGCGTGGCCGGCCATGATACGGCGCGCTGGATGTCGCCCATGAAGATGTTCGAGTACATGGGGGCGGGCGTACCCATCATTTCCTCCTGTTTGCCGGTGCTGGAGGAGGTCCTCAGGCCGGAGAGCAATTGCCTCATGGTGCCGCCGGACCAGGCCGACGCATGGCTCGTGGCGATGCGGCGGCTGATCGGCGATTCGCAGCTTGCCGATGCCATCGGCGCCCGGGCCCACCAGGACTATCTCGAGGCCCATACGTGGTCGGCACGCGCTCGGCATATCCTCTCGATGGCCCACAAGGCTTCGCATGCCTGAGCGCCTGTTCATCCTGGTGCCGTCGCCGCATCCGACCGGCCCCATCAAGGGCGCGTTTGCCCTGGCCAACGCGCTGATTGACGAAGTCCCGGTCACGATCGTCTTCGTCAAGGCCGGGCCGGGCGCCGATGCACCGCTCGATGGACGGGTCGAACTCGTGTCGCTCGACCGTGACGCCGACATGGCACAGAAGCTCGAGCGCTATGCCCGTATGCTTCAGGATGCCGGTGGACGTGAGCGGGTGGCCTCCCTGTCCATGTGTTATTCCGCGGACTGGATCAACGCGCGCTGCCGTTCGCAGGCTGTAACCTGCAGCAGCGTGCGGGGAAACCTGTTTTCCAACTATCGCCTCGATTACGGTCTGCCTGGCCTGGGTCTGGCGCTCAAGCACCTGTGGATGCTTCGCCGCATGGACCATGTCGTCGCGATGACGGCGGCCATGCAGCAGGGGGTCCGCCGGATCACGCGCCGGGCAGTGACGGTGATCGGCAATTTCGTCGATGAACGTGCGCTCGAGCAGTACCGCGTGTCCGGCGGCGCGACCGGGCCGCTGCGTTTCGTCTTCGTGGGCAGCCTGACGCGGCGCAAACAGCCTGGCTTGCTGGTGGACGCGTTGCGGTCGATGGTCGTTCCCGAAGGGGCGCGCCTCGATATCCTCGGCGACGGGCCGTTGCGTACCCCGATCGAGCGCGTAGCGGAAGGCCTTGATCCGGGCATGGTGACCATTCACGGGCACCTGAGCGATCCTCTGCCGATCGTTGCGGCGGCAGACGCTTTCGTATTGCCTTCTATGTCCGAAGGGGTGTCACGCGCGGCGCTCGAGGCGCTCTGCCTCGGGGTGCCGTGCGTGCTCCGGCAGGTCGACGGCAATGCCGAACTCCTGCACGGTGACGGGCGTGGCGTGCTGTTCCGTTCGAACGATTCGCTCGGCGCCGCGATGATCGATGCAGCCAGAATGGGCCGGGCGCACGCCCAAGCCGGCAAGGCGGCGCTTCTGCCCGATGAATTCCGCCAGGCTGCCGCGGCGCGTCAATACCTCGATCTCCTGAAGATACGGACAATGCAATGAACGCGTCAGAAGACTATTCGCGATATCTGCAGGGACGCAGCCGTCTCGGGCTGGCGTATCGCAACCATTGGTTGTATCCGCGCCTCAATCGCTGGCTTCGTGGTCGTGTGCTGGATGTGGGTTGCGGCATCGGGGACATGCTGCGTTTCCTGCCATCCTCGATTGGCGTTGACGTCAATGCCGTCAATGTTTCCCTCTGCCGTGATGCGGGGTTGGCGGCTGAAGTGATGGCGCCCGATGTCCTGCCCTTCGATAACGCCAATTTCGATTCGGTGATTCTCGACAACGTGCTGGAACACATCGAGGAGCCCGGGCCCCTGCTGGCCGAGATTCGGCGGGTGCTGGTCGACGGCGGCGTGTTCGTCGTCGGCGTTCCCGGTGAACGAGGCTATGCCGCCGACCCCGACCACAAGCAATTCTATGACCGGGCGCGGCTGGAAAAGACCATCGTCGAGGCCGGCTTCGTGCTCGATCGGCTTCGCGGCATGCCGCTCGACTGCGATGCCCTGTCGCCACGGATGACCCAGTTCTGCATCTACGGAGCCTTCCGCCGTGCCTGATGGCGCCTGGATTTCGGTCTCCGTCGTGAGTCACGGGCAGGGCGCGTTGGTCGAGCCCTTGCTCCATCAGTTGGCAGCATGCCCGGACGTCGGCCAAGTGCTCCTGACGCGCAATATTCCCGAGGGCGAGATTCGCGTTCCCGAGTCTTTGGTGTCGCGTGTGAGCTGGATCGACAATGCCGAACCCAAAGGCTTCGGCGCGAATCACAATGCCGCTGTCGCCCTGGCCACAGGGCGCTTCCTGTGTGTCCTGAATCCTGATATCCGCCTCTCCGAGGACCCTTTTGCTCCCCTGGTCAGGGCACTCGAGGAATCGGCGGGGCGCGTGGCGCTCATTGCGCCAGGCGTGACCGATCCGGCCGGTCATCTCGAGGACAGCGTGCGCCGCTTCCCGACCGTCTGGGGCCTGTTCAAGAAACTGATACGCGTCTCCGACGGGCGGATTCCCCTGGATCCGACCGCGGCCATGACCGAGGTCGATTGGGTCGCCGGCATGTTCCTGCTGATACGCACCGGTGAATTCCTGCAGGTCGGCGGCTTCGACGACGCCTTCTTCCTCTACTACGAGGATGTCGATCTTTGCGAGCGCCTTCATGCACGGGGACGGGGGGTGGCGGTTTGCCCGTCCGTTCTCGTCGTCCATGATGCAAGAAGGCAAAGCCACAGGAATGCGCGATATCTGAAATGGCACCTGGGAAGCATGCTGCGCTACTTTCTCAAGCACCCTAGGCGCATCTTTTCGGTGAACACGTGAAGATTCTGGTGACGGGCGCACATGGATTCGTCGGCCAGGCCTTGTGCCGGCACATTCGGGCATCGGGGCACGAACTGGTCGCGGTCGTTCGGCAGGTCGCGACCGAATGCGATGAAATCGCCCTGGGAACCCTGGATGCGCAGACCGACTGGCGCAATGCCCTTTCTGGCGTCGATGTCGTCGTTCACCTCGCTGGGCGGGCTCATGCCGCCGACGCGTCGGGCGATGATGTGGACGCCATCTATCACGCCGCCAATGTCGAGGTGACCCGCAACCTGGCCGAGCAGGCGCGGGAGGCGGGCGTCCAGCGTTTCGTTTTCGTCAGCACGATCAAGGTCAATGGGGAGTCGACCCTGCCGGGTCGCCCCTTCTTGGCGGACGACACGCCCGCGCCCGAGGATGCCTATGGTCGTTCGAAGCTGGAGGCGGAACGTTGCGTCGCCGGTCTTTGCGCGGGATCGCCGATGACCTATACGGTGATTCGCCCGCCACTGGTCTACGGGCCGGGCGTCAAGGCCAACTTCCGCAGCATGATGAAGTGGCTCTGTCGGGGGCTTCCGCTTCCGCTCGGAGCGATCGACAACCAGCGAAGCCTGGTCGGGCTGGAGAACCTCGTCGATCTGATCATGACCGCCATGCGACACCCCATGGCGGCCAATCAGGTGTTTCTGGCGGGAGATGGCGAAGATCTCTCCACGCCAGCGTTGCTGACCTGCCTGGGCAGCGCCCTGGGTTACAAGGCGAGGTTGCTGCCGGTGCCTGCCGCGTGGCTGCGCGGATTGGCCGGCTGTCTGGGCAAGGCGTCGGTGGCGCGGCGCCTGTGTGCCAGCCTGCAGGTGGATATCGACAAGACGTGCAGCCGTCTGGATTGGATGCCACCCATAACAACCGAACAGGGGCTGCGGCAGACCGCAGCTGCCTTCCTTGAGGAGCGTACGCGTGACTGACCCGCTCGTTCTTCCGGCATTGCTGCTGGTGAGCGTGTTTGCCCTGAGCTGGTGGCTCACCGGGCGGCTGCGCCGGTACGCGCTCGCGCGGCAGTTGATCGACACCCCGAATGCCCGGAGCTCTCATGTCGTCCCCACTCCCCGTGGGGGCGGGGTCGCGATCGTCACGACCTTCATGCTTGCCTTGGCGTTGCTGCTATGGCTCCATCTGATCGACGTGGCCCTCGTGGTGGCCATTGCGGGCGGCGGTGGTCTGGTGGCGCTCATCGGTTTCATGGACGATCACGGGCATATCGCAGCGCGCTGGCGCTTGTTGGCCCATTTTGTTGCCGCGCTGTGGGTGCTGTTTACCGGCGTAGCAGCCATGTCGAATGTGGCGGGTTTTGCGGGTCTTGGCTTGGCCGTGTCGGCGGTGTACCTAGTGTGGATGCTCAATCTCTACAACTTCATGGACGGGATCGACGGAATCGCCAGCGTCGAGGCGATCACGGTCTGCGCGGGCGCGGCGCTGATCTACTGGCTGCGGGGGGACGCCCCGGCGGGGCTGATGCCGCCCCTGGCGCTGGCCGCCGCGGTGACGGGTTTTCTGGTGTGGAATTTTCCGCCGGCGAAGATTTTCATGGGGGATGCGGGCAGCGGTTTTCTCGGGATCGTGCTGGGCGTCCTGTCGCTGCAGGCCGGGGCGGTGGCGCCGGCGCTGTTCTGGAGCTGGGTGATTTTGCTCGGTGTGTTCATTGTCGATGCCACCTACACGCTGTTGCGACGCCTGCTGCGTGGCGAGCGGGTCTATGAGGCGCATCGCAGCCACGCTTACCAGCACGCCTCGCGGCGCTTTGCCAGCCATCGGACGGTGACGCTGGGGGTGGCGGCCATCAATGTGCTGTGGTTGCTGCCATGGGCGGTCGCGGTCGGGCTGGGCTGGGTGGGTGCCGGTACGGGGCTGGTCCTTGCCTGTCTGCCCTTGACGCTTGCCTGCCGGTTCTTTGATGCCGGTGCGGCGGAGCGCGTTCGACCGCAATGAGCGGGTGCCGGCCAGACGGTCGCGCTATGCATCTATAATCGCGGGAAGGAAACCCGTCTCGCGCTTGCCTCCCGATCCATGCTGACCATGCCGCTACGCACCGCTCTTATAGTCCTGTTCGATCTGGTGACGGCTGCCGTCGCCTGGATCGCGGGACTGATGCTCCGCTTCAATTTTGATGTGCCGCCCGAATACGGCGCCAAGATTCTGGTGAGTCTGGTGATTCTGCTGGTGGTGCACGCGCTGGCGTGTCGCTGGGCGGGCCTGTATCGCGGGATGTGGGTTTTCGCCAGCCTGCCCGATCTGAAGCGGGTGTTAAAGGCGGTGGGCGTGTCGTCGATGGCTTTGCTTGCACTGCTGGCGATCGATCGGCAGGCACCAGCCATCCCGCGCTCGATGGTGGTGCTCTATCCCTTGCTGCTGATGGTCATCATGGGCGGTGGGCGGGCGGCCTGGCGAATGTGGAAGGAGCATCGTTTGTACGGCGGCCTGCGCGCGGCGGGCAAGCCGGTGGTGGTGGTCGGCGCGGGCACGGGTGGGGCGATGCTGGTGCGGGAACTGGAACGCAGCCCCGACTGGCGGGTGGTGGCTCTGGTCGATGACGCGCCGTCCAAACGTGGGCTGGATCTGTACGGCTGCCCGGTGGCGGGGTCGGTTGACGAGCTGGAGCGGGTGTTGCGCGATTTCAAGGCGCAGCATGTGATCCTGGCGATGCCGTCAGCGGCGGGGCCTGCCTTGCGGCGGGCAGCGGACCTGGCGGTGCGGGCTGGCGCGCACACCTTTACCGTGCCGGGTCTGGAAGACCTGATGAGCGGTAAGGTGGCGATCAACGCGATGCGGCCGGTGGAGATCGAGGATCTGCTTGGGCGCGAACCGGTGTCGATCGACACCGAGCATGTGCAGGCGATGATCGGTGGCAAGACGGTGCTGGTGACCGGCGCGGGCGGTTCGATCGGTAGCGAGCTGTGCCGGCAACTGGCGCGCTTCGCGCCGGCCCGGCTGGTGCTGTTCGAGGCCAGCGAATTCGTGCTCTACAACATCGAACAATGGTTCGTCGGCCAGCAGCCTGGGGTCGAGGTTGTGCCGCTGGCGGGCGACGTGAAGGATGCGCAGCGGCTCGAAGAGGTGTTTGTGCGCTGGCGGCCCGAGCTGGTTTTTCATGCCGCAGCCTACAAGCATGTGCCGCTGATGGAGGTGGGCAATGCCTGGCAGGCGGTGCGCAACAATGTGCTGGGCACCTTGCAGCTTGCGCGTTGCGCACAACGTCATGGCGCGGAGCGATTCGTGCTGGTGTCGACCGACAAGGCGGTCAACCCCACCAATGTGATGGGTGCCACCAAGCGGCTGGCCGAGATGGTGTGCGAGGCGCTGCACTCGCAGGGCGGCGACACGCAGTTCGGGATGGTGCGTTTCGGCAATGTGCTGGGCAGCACCGGCAGCGTGATCCCCAAGTTTGCCGAGCAGATTGCGCGTGGCGGGCCGGTGACGGTGACCCATCCGGAGATCAACCGCTTCTTCATGTCGATCCCCGAGGCGGCGCAACTGGTGTTGCAGGCGGCGAGCATGGGGCGCGGCGGCGAGGTGTTCGTGATGGACATGGGTGAGCCGGTGAAGATTGTCGATCTGGCGCGCAACATGATCCGCCTTTCCGGTTATGCGGAAGACGACATCCGCATCGAGTTCACCGGCCTGCGGCCAGGCGAAAAACTGTACGAAGAGTTGCTCGCCGATGCCGAGCAGACACGCGAGACGCCGCATCCCAAACTGCGGATTGCGCGCTCGCGTACCGTGGCGCCGGACTTCCTCGATGCCTTGGTGACGTGGCTTGATGCGCCCCGGCCGCTGGCCGACGAGGCGGTGCGCCAAGGCTTGCGGCGCTGGGTGCCTGAGTATGCGCCCAGCGGTGAGCGTCCC
The DNA here is from genome assembly GCA_020446005.1 of Rhodocyclaceae bacterium. GTDB lineage: Bacteria > Pseudomonadota > Gammaproteobacteria > Burkholderiales > Rhodocyclaceae > Nitrogeniibacter. The sequence goes on from JAGRFO010000042.1 coordinate 41,328, forward strand.
GCATTGACCGTGGTCGGCGGGACGTCGGACGTGGCCGCCCACGGAGGCTGAACGGGCAGATGGCGCGTTATGTGATTGGGGACGTTCAGGGCTGTTTCGCGTCTCTCCAGGCGCTGCTGAGCGAGGTCGGTTTCGATCCCCTGAGCGACCGGCTGTGGCTGGTTGGCGATCTGGTCAATCGGGGGCCGCAGTCGCTGGAGGTTTTGCGTTTCGTCCGCAGCCTGGGCGATGCGGCGACGGTGGTGCTGGGCAATCACGATTTGTATCTGTTGATGGTGGCGGCCGGTTGGCGCAAGCGGGGCAAGGACGACACCTTGCAGGCGGTGATCGATGCGCCAGACGCGGCGGCGCTGCTCGGCTGGGTCGCTTCGCGGCCGCTGATGCATGTCGAGGACGGATTCGCGATGGTTCACGCCGGCCTGTTGCCGCAGTGGTCGGTGGCTCGGGCGCGAGCGCTGGCCGGAGAGGTGGAGGCGGTGCTGCGCGGTCCGGGGCGGGATGCGTTTCTGGCCGAGCTGGCGGGCAATACGCCTGCACGGTGGGACGACGCGCTGGGCGGCTATGACCGACTGCGCTGCATCGTCAATGCGATGACCCGGATGCGATTCTGCACGGCCGGGGGGGCGATCGAGTTTAGATACAAGGGGCCACCCACGGGCGCGCCGCCTGGCTGCGTGCCGTGGTTCGAGGCGCCGAATCGATATTCCAGCGATACGACGCTGCTGGTCGGTCACTGGTCGGCGCTGGGGGTGTGCATCCGGCCTGGACTGGTCGCGCTCGACAGTGGTTGCGTGTGGGGCGGCGCGTTGACGGCCTATCGGCTGGAAGATGGTGCGGTGTTCCAGACGCCCTCGAGGGAGGCCAGGCCGGGCTGAGCTTCAGGCCGCCTGGGCGCTGAGCGGTGATGGCGCGACGTGAGCGACGATCGCCTCGCGCGCGCTGCTGGCGATTTCCCGGCGATGCGCGTCGGTGGTCGGGATGTCCGGCGCGATGCGTACCTGCGCGGTGATGCGTGGGGTGGCGATGATGCTGGCCAGACAGTCGGCCAAGGTCACGTCGCCATCGTAGGCGGCGGCGCGGGTGTGTTCGCCGGCCGGGGTGAGGTAGCGCAGCGCCAGCGGCTGGATGGGGTGGCCGGTGGCGATCGCCGGTTGCAGCAGGGCGGCGTGAAAGTGCAGCACCTGGGTGCCATCGGTGGTGGTGCCTTCGGGGAATACCGCGACGTGGCGTCCGGCGCGCATCCGCGCGGCAATCTCCTCGTTGATGATGCGCGCGTGGCCGCGGCTGCCGCGGCGCAGGAAGACGGTTTCGTTGCTCGCCGCCAGCCAGCCGACCAGCGGCCACTGGCGCACGTCGGCTTTGGAGACGAAGGCGACCGGGGTGATCGCGTTGACCACGAAGATGTCGACCCAGGAGATGTGGTTCGCCACCAGCAGCCCGCAGGGCAGCAGCGGCGCGCCGTCCACCTGCAACTCGATGCCCAGCCCGCCCAGCAGCGCGCGCGACCAGCGCTGGCGGAGCCGGCCGCGCCGGGTGGTGGAGACGCACGGAAAAACCAGTGCCGAAACGACAACGCCCAGCAGCAGGTGCAGGGCGAGTCGGGTGTAGCGCCACAGGCGGCGCGGCAGGGGGGTGACGGGCGAGATGCTCAGTCCTTGCTGTCCAGAAAATGTTTGGCGTACTTGCTGCTGACGCGGGTCATCGGCATCAGGATCGGCAGGTCGGCGGTGTTGAAGTCCGGGTCCCACGCCGGCTCGCCGCAGATCCACGCGCCGGCGCGCAGATAGCCCTTGATGAGCGGCGGCGCTTCGGCAGGCAGGCTGTCGTTGAGTCGTTTGAGCGGCAGCGCGGTGCGCGGGAATACGTGGTATTCGAGCGGCGCCGAGTGTTCTGCCTTGAGGCGATTATACAAACTGGCGGCGATGTGGCCACCGTCGGCCATGCTGATCGATGCGCAGCCGATGAAGTAGTCGTAGCCGTTTTCCTGCATGTAGCGCGCGAGGCCCGACCACAGCAGGGTGATGACCGCGCCGGAGCGATAGTCGGCGTCGATGCACGAGCGGCCGATCTCCACCAGTCGGCTGCGCAGGTGCTGCAGACGGGTGAGGTCGAATTCGTTTTCGGAGTAGTAACCGCCGACCCGGCGCGCGGCCTGCGGCGAGAGGATGCGGTAGGTGCCGACGATCTTGCCCATGTTTTCGTCGCGCACGATGAGGTGCTCGCAGAACGGATCGTAGATGTCGCGATCGACGCCTGGCGTGCGGGTGTTGAGGCGGGCGCCCATCTCCTCGGCGAAGACGCGGTAGCGCAGCTTTTGGGCCTCGAGAATTTCGGTCTCGCAGCTGGCCAGACCAACGTGCAGGTTGCGTCGGCGGGGGGCGGGGTTGAGTCGTTTTTCGAGCATGGTGAGATCCTCGCTTTTCGAATGCCTGCACTCTAGAAAGCGCGGATTGCGACGGCGTGACGTCGATGTGACAAAGTGGTGACGGTGGTGCCGGATGCCACCCGCGGCGCTGTCATGGCTTTGTCATGTGGTTTTCATGTGCATGTCGCCTCGGTCGGCGAGCATCGCCGCGATGGAACAGACCCCGCTTTCGCTCGAACAGCTCTCGCAGGCCAAACGCCAGTTGCGCGTGGCGGTGGTCACCGAAACCTATCCGCCCGAAGTCAACGGCGTGGCGATGACCACCGGCCATCTGGTGGACGGGCTGCTCGCGCTCGGTCACATCATCACCCTGGTGCGGCCGCGCCAAGGCGCCGACGATACCGCGGCGAGCGCCTCGCGCTACGACGAAGTGCTGGCGCGCGGGATTCCGATCCCCAAGTACACCCATCTCAAAATGGGCTTGCCGGCGCGCAGTGCGCTCAAGCGGCTGTGGTCGCTGCGCCGTCCCGACGTGGTGCAGATTGTCACCGAGGGGCCGCTCGGCTGGTCGGCGCTGGCTGCCGCGCGGGCGCTCAAGATTCCCGCGATCACCGAGTTCCACACCAATTTTCACAGCTACAGCAGTTATTACGGGGTGGGCTGGCTGAAGCAGCCGGTCGAGGCGTATCTGCGGCGTTTTCACAACAAGGGCGAGGTCTGTCTGGCGCCGACGCGGGCGCTGGCCGACCGCCTCGCGCGCAAGGGGGTGCGCCAGGTCGACGTGGTGGCGCGCGGGGTGGACCTGGCCTTGTTCTCACCCGAGCGGCGCAGCGACGCCTTGCGCCGCCGTTGGGGTGCCGGGCCGGAGACGCTGGTGGTGGCGGTGGTCGGCCGGGTGGCAGCGGAGAAGAATCTGGCGCTGGCGATCCAGGCCTTCGATGCCATCGCCGTCCGTCGCCCCGAGGCGCGGCTGGTGTTTGTCGGCGATGGACCGGCGCAGGCGGCGATGGCGGCGGCTCATCCGGGCCACATTCACGCCGGCATGCGCCGCGGCGAAGACCTCGCCGCGCACTATGCCTCGGCGGACCTGTTCCTGTTCCCCAGCCTGACCGAAACCTTCGGCAACGTGACCACCGAGGCGCTGGCGAGCGGATTGCCGGTGGTCGGATTCGACTATGCTGCCGCCGCCGAGCGGGTGCGCAACGGAGTCAATGGCTGGCTGGCACCGATGAAGGATGAGGCCGCGTTCATCGACGCCGCGGTGCGCGTGGCTGGCGACGAGGCGCAGCGCCGAACGATGGCCGCCAACGCACGCGACAGCGTGCGCGATGCCGACTGGATGGCGGTCACCGCGCGCCTGGCCGACATCATGGAAGGGGTGGTCCGCTGCCACGAGGTGCGTGCCGGCCCGTAGTGCCCGGGCTGTGGTCGCATGGCGTTGCGGCCTATAATGCGCATCTCCTTCCTCGATAACGGAAACGCCCATGTCGATCCTCGTGTGCGGATCGGTCGCCTACGACACCATCATGGTGTTCCATGACCGTTTCAAGAATCACATCCTGCCGGACCAGATTCACATCCTCAACGTCGCCTTTCTGGTGCCCGACATGCGCCGCGAGTTCGGCGGCTGCGCTGGCAACATCGCCTACAACCTCAAGCTGCTCGGCGACGATCCGCTGATCATGGCCACCGTCGGCGAAGACGCCGCGCCGTACCTGCGCCGGCTCGAAGCGCTCGGCCTGCGACGCGATCACGTGCGCGAAGTGGCCGACACCTTCACCGCCCAGGCCTTCATCACCACCGACATCGACGACAACCAGATCACCGCCTTCCACCCCGGCGCGATGAACCATTCGCACCTCAATGCGGTGGCGGACGCACAGGGCGTGCGGCTCGGCATCGTCGCCCCCGACGGGCGCGACGGCATGCTCGGTCACGCCCGGCAGTTCGCCGAGGCGGGGGTGCCCTTCGTCTTCGATCCGGGGCAGGGCCTGCCGATGTTCTCCGGGCGTGAGCTCGAAGCCTGCCTGGAGATGGCCACCTACTGCACCTTGAACGATTACGAAGCGCAGATGATGAGCGAAAAGACCGGGCGGACCATCGAGGATCTGGCCGGCGACGTGGACGCGCTGGTGGTGACGCGTGGCGGCGAGGGGTCGCAGATTTTCACGGGCGGACAACGAATCGACATCCCATGCGTTAAAGCGGATGAGTTGGTCGATCCCACCGGCTGCGGCGACGCGTTTCGCGGCGGTTTGTTGTACGGTATTGCCAACGGCATGGACTGGGAACGGACCGGTCGTCTGGCGTCAGTGATGGGCAGCCTCAAGATCGCCTGTCGCGGCGGCCAGAACCACTGCCCGAGCCGGAATGACATCGCTGCGCGCTATGCGGCGGCATTTGGAGAAAAACCATGGTGAAACAATCACGTACGCTCACATCGTCGGCGCTGGCGCTGAGTCTGGTGGCGGCCCTCGCGGTGGGCGGTTGCGCCAGCAACCTGACCGGCGACAGCTACTCGCGCAGCGAAGCGCGCCGGGCGATGGTGGTCAAGTTCGCGACTGTCGAGTCGGTGCGGATGGTCAAGCTCGAAGGCACCAAGAGCCAGATCGGTACGGTTGCTGGTGGTGCGGTGGGCGGCATCGCGGGCAGTACCGTGGGGCGCGGCTCGGGCTCCGCGGTGGCGGCCGTGCTCGGTGCGGTGGCGGGCGGGATGGCCGGCGCGGCGATCGAAGAGGGCACGACCCGCCGGCAGGGCATCGAAGTGACGGTGCGGCTCGACAACGGCCAGTACATGGCGGTGGTGCAGGAAGATGCGGGCGAGAACTTCGAGCCCGGCCAGCGCGTGCGGCTGGTGCAAGATGGCAGCACCATGCGCGTGACGCGCTGAGCGTTGCCGGCGGGCCTCGTCAAGCGACGGCGGCCCGCCTCAGCCAAGCAGGATCAGCGCCCACACCGCGGCCAGGTTGATCAGCGCGATCAGCACTGCCGCGCTGCCAATGTCCTTGGCGCGCTTGGCCAGCCGGTGGTGTTCCAGCGATACCCGGTCCACCACCGCCTCGACCGCCGAATTCATCAACTCCACGATCAGTACCAGCAGCACACAGGCGATCAGCATCGCCTTGGCGGTGCCGTCCACCGGACAGAACAGCGCCGCCGGGATCAGCACCATCGCGAGCAGGCATTCCTGACGGAAAGCGTCTTCATGTCGGTGCGCGGCGCGCAGGCCGGCGAGGGAGTATTTGAACGCATTCCAGATGCGGACGATGCCGGTCTTGCCCTTGAACGGACTCTCGGCGGTCGAATTTTCAGGTGGCGTCATGCGTTGCGGGCGGGGGGGATGGCGCGGCGGGCGCAAGGCCGCCAGTGTCGGCGGCCAAGATGTCGCCCATATTACGGATAGAAGGCGTACAGGCGATAGCCGGCCGCGCCGACGTCTTCGGCTGAAAAATTGACTTCGACCGTGACCGCGCTGCGTGCGGCAAAGCCGGTTTCCGCAGGGGGGGCGGGCAGCCATTCATCCGGTGCGAAGACGCGTCGAACCACCGCCTTGTCGCGCGCGTTGGTGAGCGTCAGTTCGAGGTGCGGATAGGCCTGTGCGTTGCTCGCAGCGTTGCTCAAGGTGGCGCTCAGCACGAACACGTCGCGCTCGGGGGCGAGGCGGTTGAGGTCGGAGGCTTCGATCCGGATGGCCCGCGCATCGCGCGGCAGGGCCATGCTGCAGCCCAGGTTGGCGCACAGGGTGGCCACAAACGGCCGACTCGCCGGCAGGGCTTCAACCAGCTCCTTGCGATACACCAGCCCCAACTGGACCACCAGCACGGACAGCAGGGCACCGACGATCAGGCTGGTGAACCAGACATTGGGTTTGCGCGTGGCGGGCAAGGCGTCGAGCGCAGAGGGCAGCGGCGCCGGGTCTTGCGCCTCGTCGCCGGGCGCGGGTTCGGTGTCGTCGTCGCTGTCGAGGCGACTGTCAAACGCGGCGTCCGGTTCGATCGCGACCGCCGTCACCACCTCCGCGGTAGTGTCCGGAAAGGCATGACGCAGATCGGCTGAAAGCGTGGACTGTTCCGGCACGGGCTCTTCCGGCACGGGCTCTTCGGGCACGGGCTCTTCGGGCACGGGCTCTTCGGGCACGGGCTCTTCGGGCGCGGGCTCTTC
>JAGRFO010000043.1 GCA_020446005.1 Rhodocyclaceae bacterium
GAGGCCGCCCACTGCCAGCCGCCGTTGTTGGCGGCCAGATCGAAATCGAGCAACTGCTGCGCGAAATAGCGCTCGCCGAGGCGCCAGTCGATGCCCAGATCCTTGCTCAGAAAGCTCGCCACCACCATCCGCAGCCGGTTGTGCATGTAGCCGGTCTGATTGAGCTCGCGCATACCCGCGTCGACCAGCGGATAGCCGGTACGCCCCTCGCACCAGGCGGCGAACCATGCCGGCCGCTCATCCCATGTCAGCGCATCGCATTCCGGTTTGAAACTGCGCGTGACCACATCCGGCCGATGCCACAGCACCATCTGGTAGAAATCGCGCCAGATCAGCTCGGAGAGCCAGGTCTCGGCCCCCGCCCCGCCGACGTGCTGGGCAAACGCCACCAACTGGCGGATCGACACGGTGCCGAAACGCAGATGCACCGACAGCCGCGACACGCCGTCCACAGCCGGAAAATCGCGCGCCTGCCGATAGCCCCCGATGCGCGCCGTAAAGGCCTCGAACGCCGCGGCCCCGCCATCCACACCGGGGGATAACTCGAGCGCGGCCAGATTACCGGCGTCGAAACCCAGCGCGGCCAGCGACGGCAGCGGCGGATCATCGGCGGGCTGGCACAGTCGCGCGGCGCGCGAAGCCACCGGGTAGGCCTGCACCTGAAAGGGGTCGAGCGCCTGCAGCCAGGCGCGCTTGTAGGGGGTGAACACGCCAAACGGGGTGCCGCCGCGGGTCAGGATCTCGTCGCATTCGAAAATCACCTGATCCTTGAAGGCGCGCAGTTCGATGCCGGCCGTCGCCAGCGCCGCGCCCACCGCGGCGTCGCGCGCCCGCGCCGCCGGCTCGTAGTCGCGATTAACAAACACCGCCTCCGCGCCCAGTTCGACCGCCAGCCGCGGGATCGCCTCGCGCGCGACGGCGTGCTCCACCCGCAAGCCGCCGGCACCGCCCTGCGCCGCTGCCAGCACACGCAGACCCGCGTCCAGCGCGCTCACGCTGGCGTGGATGAAGCCGACCCGCCGGTCGCTGCGCGAGGGCAGCGCGTCGAGGATCTCGCGATCGAACACGAACACGCACACCACCCGCGCGCACTGACGCAGCGCGTGATGCAGCGCGGCGTGATCGCGCCAGCGCAAATCGCGGCGGAACCACACCAGCCCGGTGGTGTAGCGGGTGTCGCCTGCGGCCCCTGACATCGTTCTCCTCCCCAGCCCCGCGCCGTCGAATCCGGCGAAGGTGTAAATTGTGCCTCAAACCATTCGCCGGGCCGCTTGCCGGCGCACACGGCGCTTTCCCCGCCCCATCAGGCCGATTAATATTGACCCCGACATGAATCTCACCCATCACTTCCTGATCGCCATGCCGAGCATGAACGATCCCAATTTCTCGCGCACGCTGACCTACATTGCCGAACACAGCGAGCGCGGCGCGCTGGGGGTGATCGTCAACCGCCCGATCGACATGGATCTGGCCGGCCTGTTCGAGCGGGTCGACATCCCCCTGGCCAACACCCGCGTGGCCCAGCAGCCGGTGTACTTCGGTGGCCCGGTGCAGACCGACCGCGGCTTCGTGCTGCATCGCCCGGCCGGCGAGTGGAACGCCACGCTGTCGGTCAATCCGGAGATCGGGCTCACCAGCTCGCGCGACATCCTCGAAGCGGTGGCCAACGACGAGCTCCCCCACGACGTGCTGATCTCGCTGGGCTACTCGGGCTGGGACGCCGGCCAGCTCGAGCAGGAACTGGCCGACAACGCCTGGCTGACCACCCCGGCCGACATCTCGATCATTTTCGACCTGCCGCCGGAGGAACGCCTCGCCGCGGCGATGCAGTCGATGGGCATCGATTTCGCCAACCTGTCCGAGGACGCCGGCCATGCCTGAGGGCCACCGACCGGCGCGCGGCACGGTGTTGGGCTTCGACTTCGGGCTGGCGCGCATCGGCGTGGCGGTGGGGGAATTCGAAACCGTCCGCGCCAGCGCGCTGACCACCATCGACGGCGAGGCGGCGACGGCGCGTTTTGCGGCCATCGAAAAACTGATCGCCGAATGGCAGCCGGTGCAGCTGGTGGTCGGCCTGCCGCTGGACGAGCACGGCGCCGCACAGGCCCGCACCGCCCGCTGCCAGCGCTTTGCCAACCAGCTCAATGGCCGCTACGGGCTACCGGTGGCGCTGGTCGACGAACGCTTCAGCTCGACCGAGGCGGAGTCACAACTGGCCGACTCGGGCCGCACCCGCTGGCAGGAGCGCAAGGTCGTGCTCGACGCGGCCGCGGCTCAGGTCATCCTTCAACACTATCTGGACAGCCCCGACCATGCCGAACTTTCCTGACGCCGAAGCGCTCCTCGACCGGCTGGTCGAGCAGATCGCCCCGCATGTCACCGACCGCACCGCGCTGGTCGGCATCCACACCGGCGGCGCGTGGCTGGCCGAGCGGCTGCACGGTGCACTAAACATCCAGCCGCCGCTGGGCGCTATCGACGTGGCCTTCTACCGCGACGACTACGGCGCACGCAGCCTGCACCCGCAACTGCGCCGCTCCGACATCCCCTTCGACATGCACGACAGCCCGGTGATCCTGGTCGATGACGTGCTGTTCACCGGGCGCACCACCCGCGCCGCGCTTAACGAGCTGTTCGACTACGGTCGCCCCGCGCGCATCGACCTCGCGGTGCTGGTCGATCGCGGCGAACGCGAGCTGCCGATCGCCCCCCGTTTCTGCGCTCACACCCTGCCCGCGCCGCTGGGCAAGGGGCAGCGCCTGCGCCTTGAAAAATCCGACGACGCCACCCTCTCGCTGAGGCTCATCGATGTATAACCCGCAACTGAACACGCACGGCGAACTGCAGCACCTGCTGTCGCTCGACGGTCTGCCGCGCGAGATACTCACCGCCATCCTCGATGCCGCCGTGCCCTTCACCGAAGTGGCCGAGCGCGAGGTCAAGAAATTGCCGATCCTGCGCGGCAAGAGCATCTTCAACCTGTTCTTCGAGAACTCCACGCGCACCCGCACCACCTTCGAGATCGCCGCCAAGCGGCTGTCGGCGGACGTCATCAACCTCAACGTATCGACCTCCTCGACCAACAAGGGAGAGACCCTGCTCGACACCGTCGACAACCTGTGCGCGATGCAGGCCGACATGTTCGTGGTGCGCCACGCCTCATCCGGCGCACCCTACCTCATCGCCGAGCACCTGCGCGCCACCGGGCGGCACGACATCCACGTGATCAATGCCGGCGACGGGCGCCACGCCCACCCCACCCAGGGGCTGCTCGACATGTACACCATCCGCCACTACAAGCAGGACTTCACCGGCCTGGTGGTGGCGATCGTCGGCGACGTGCTGCACTCACGGGTGGCGCGCTCGCAGATCGCCGCGCTGACCACCCTGGGCGTCCCCGAGGTGCGCGTGATCGGCCCCAAGACGCTGATGCCCACCGGGCTGGACAAGATGGGCGTGCGCGTCTTTCACGACATGCGCGAAGGGCTCCGGGACGTGGACGTGGTGATGATGCTGCGCCTGCAGAACGAGCGCATGGCCGGCCCGCTGCTGCCCAGCGGCCAGGAATTCTTCAAGGTCTGGGGGCTCACCGCCGACAAGCTCGCGCTGGCCCGCCCCGACGCCATCGTGATGCACCCGGGCCCGATGAACCGCGGGGTGGAGATCGACTCCGCCGTCGCCGACGGCGCGCAAGCCGTCATCCTTCCCCAGGTCACCTTCGGCATCGCCGTCCGCATGGCGGTGATGAGCATGCTCGGTCGCGGTTGAGAATCCCATGAAAATCCACATCACCCACGGCCGCCTCGTCGATCCGGCCCATCAGATCGACCGCCCCGCCGAGCTGTTCATCGCGGATGGCAAGATCGCCGCCCTCGACGCGCCCCCTGAGGGCTTTGTCGCCGACACCGTCCTCGACGCCCGCGACCGGGTGGTCTGCCCCGGGCTGGTGGACCTGGCCGCCCGCCTGCGCGAACCGGGCTTCGAATACCTCGCCACCCTCGACTCCGAAATGGAAGCCGCGATGGCCGGTGGCGTCACCAGCCTCGCCATCCCCCCCGACACCGACCCGCCGCTGGACGAACCGGGGCTGGTCGAGATGCTGTGCTATCGCGCCAAGCGCCTCAACAAGGCGCACATCTACCCGGTCGGCGCGCTCACCGAGCGGCTCGAAGGCAAGCGCCTGTCGGAGATGGCCGAACTGGTCGACGCCGGCTGCGTGGCCTTCAGCCAGGCCAACGTGCCGATCGACGATCCGCAGGTGCTGCTGTGCGCCCTGCAATACGCCGCAACTTTCGGTTTCCGGGTGTGGCTGCAGCCGATCACCCCGCGGCTGGCGCGCGAAGGCGTGGCCCACGACGGCGAGGTCGCCTCGCGCCTTGGCCTGCCCGGCATCCCCACCGCGGCCGAGACCATCGCCCTGTTCACCTACATCGAACTGGCCCGCCTCACCGGTGCCCGCCTGCACATCACCCGCCTCTCCAGCGCCGAGGGGCTGGCGCTGGTGTGCCGCGCGCGCGCCGAGGGGCTCGACATCACCTGCGACGTGTCGATCAACCACCTCCACCTGTGCGACATGGACATCGGCTACTTCAACGCCAACTGCCGCCTGAGCCCCCCGCTGCGCAGCCAGCGCGACCGCGACGCTCTGCGCGCCGCGCTGGCCGCCGGCGACATCGACGCGCTGTGCTCCAACCACACCCCGGTGGACGACGACGGCAAGCAGATTCCGTTTTCCGAGGCCGAAGCCGGCGCCACCGGCCTCGAACTGCTGCTGCCGCTGGCGCTCAAGTGGGGCTCGGCGCACGGGCTGAGCCTGCTCGACACACTGCGCCGGGTGACCATCGCACCGGCCCGCATCATCGGCTCCAAGGCCGGCCAACTGGCGGTGGGCGCGCGCGCCGACGTGTGCATCTTCGACCCCACCGGCGAAACCACCGTCACCCGCCAGCAACTGCGCAGCCAGGGCAAGAACACCCCTTTCCTGGGCCACAACCTCCCCGGCCGGGTGTGCCACACCCTGGTCGAGGGCAAGGTGATGTTCGGCGGCTGAAGCGGCCTAACCGAAGCGTCGGCGCATGGCCGGCCAGCGGGATGGTCAGCCCGCAGTCGCCAACCGCGCACGCAGCAATGCCACATCACCAGTGATGCGCACCCGCTTGGCGCGGCTGCTCTGGCCGCTCACCAGGTGCACGTCGCGCCGGGCAACCCCGCAGAAGTCGGCCAGAAAGTCGATCAGCGCGGCGTTGGCCTTGCCGTCGACCGGCGGCGCGGCCAGGCGCAGCTTGAGCGCGTCGCCATGACGGCCGGCAAAGCCGGTGGTTTTGGCGCCGGGCTGGATGTGCAGGGTGAGGACCACCGCGCCCTCGCCCGAGGCATCGAGCCAGCGCGTCATCCGCCAAACATCAGCGGCGCGAATGCCCCGCGCAGACCACCCACGAACACCAGCAGCGCCTGCAATACCAGCAGCAGCACCAGCGGGGAGAGGTCGACATTGGCGATCGGGGGGATGATCTTGCGAAACGGGCGCAGGAACGGCGTCGCCAGACTGTAGAACAGCGGCGCCAGCGGGGCGTGCGGATTGACCCACGAGAACACCGCCGAGATGAGCACGATGGCGATCACCATGTAGATCATCATGCGCATCAGCTCGACCAGCCCGACCCCCCACAGACCGAGCAGCACGCCGGCCGGGTTGGCGTCGAAGCTCACCCCGCGCAGCGCCATTTCGACGAACACCATCCCGGTCTGGATCGCCCAGGCCGGCAGCAGGCTGGCGATGTCGAGGCCGAACAGGCCGGGCAGCACCCGGCGCAGCGGCTTGACGCACCAGTCGGTGGTGGCCTGCACGAACTGGCCGAGCTGGTTGTGGAAACTGACGCGCTGCCATTGCATGAAGAAGCGCGCCAGCAGCATCAGCGACAGGAAGCCCGCCACCGCGTCAATCACAAGCAACAACAGACTGGACATCATGAATTGGTCTCTCCCCCGTCCGCGCCAAGGGCGTCGCCCAGCGCCTTACCGCGCTGCTCGGCGGCGAGCACCGCGCGCGCAACGATGGCGGTGAAATCGTCGGCGGCGAAGCTCGCCAGCGCGGCGGCGGTGGTCCCGCCCTTGGAGGTCACCCGCTCGCGCAACTGTGCCGGCGAGTCCTCGCTCTGCGCCGCCAACTGGGCCGCGCCGAGCACCGTGCCGACCGCCAGCGCGCGCGCGGTGTCGGCGTCGAAGCCGAGTTGCGCGCCGGCTGCTTCGAGCGCCTCGATGAAGTGGAAGACGTAGGCCGGACCGCTGCCGGAGACGGCGGTCACCGCATCCATCTGCGCCTCATCGTCGATCCACACCGTGGTGCCGACCGCCGCCAGAATCCGTTCGACCGCGGCGCGCGCCTCGGCGCTGACCGCCGGCGCGGCGAACAGGCCGGT
>JAGRFO010000294.1 GCA_020446005.1 Rhodocyclaceae bacterium
TGGCGAGGAAGGCGCTCTTGGCGATGTTGGCGGCCTCCGCTGCCTCGGTGGCGGCGGCCAACTCGGCGGTGCGCGCCTCGACCATCGCCTCCAGATGCTTGCGGTAGGCGATCAGCTCGAGCTCGGTGTGCTTGCGTTCGGTGATGTTCTGGACGATGCCGCGAACCGCCATCACCGCGCCGTGGGCGTCATGCACCGGTTCGCCGCGCGCCAAGATCCAGCCGTGGCGGCCATCCTCGCGCACCGTCTGGAGTTCCAGCACGTAGGGCGTGCCGGTCTCCTGGCAGTGTTGCAGGGCGGTGCTGAGGCGGGTCCAGCTCTCGGGGGTGAACAGCTTTGCGCTCTCGGTGTAGAGCGGCGGCGACTGCGCCGGGTCGATGCCGTACAGCTCGTAGAGCGCTTCGGACCAGGTGACCTGCTGGGTCTTGAGGTCCAGATACCAGCTGCCCATCTGGGCGATGCGCTGTGCGGCGCTGAGCTGGAACTGGCTCTCGCGCAGTTCGAGTTCGGTCTGCTTGCGGTGGGTGATGTCGTGGGCGGTGCCCAGCACCCCGATCAGCCGGCCGTCGGCATCGCGCAGCGGGGTCTTGGTGGTTTCGATCAGCTCGCGGTGGCCGTCGGACGCGTAGGTGACTTCCTCTTCGTTGGTGGACGGGCCATTGCGCTCCATCGCCTTGCGGTCGTGGGCGCGGAAGAAGTCGGCCAGCGCCGGGTCGACAAAGTCGTAATCGGTCTTGCCGACGATCTCCTCCTCGCGGTGCCCGTACAAAGCCTCGAAGCGACGGTTGCAGCGCAGATAGACGCCTTCGGGGTCCTTCAGCCAGACCAGGTGGGGCAGGGTGTCGAGCAGGGTGCGCAGAAAGGTGCGCTCGTGAGCCGCCGCGGCCTGCGCGGCTTGCAAGGTGGCCTGGCTGATCCGGCGCTGTTCGTATTGCTGGAAGAGCAGGCACAGCAGCATGGTAGCCGGCGGATACACCAGCAGCAGCACCCACCAGGCCTGGGTGATGAAGGCATGGCCCGCGCCGGCCGGAATCTGCGTAAACGCGGCCAGCTGCATCAGCTGCACGATCCCCCCGAGGGCGAGAAAATGCAGCGGTCGGGGTGGCTCGGCGCGGCGCCGCCACAGCCCCCGGGCGACGGTGCCGAGGACCGCCGACAGGATAATGATGGTGATCCCCACCGGCGCGCCGATCCCGCCCAGATAGTATAGCGGTAGGCCCCTGCCATGGCGGCGGCGATGGCGGCTGTGATCCCGCCGCCGAGCACCCCCGCCACCGACAGCACGATCGACCGGCCATCGAAAATCAGGCCGGGGGCGAAATGCACCGGATTGACCATGCCGAGCAGGGTGACACAGCCAAACAGCAGGCCGAGCGTGACTTTCCGGTTCTGCGCGTCGTGCAGTTTGGTCAGCACGATCTGCACTGACGCGGCCAGAGCAACAAGAAAGGCGATGTTGTTGATCAGCTGGATGAACATGCGACGCTGCCAAGCAGGGATGCCTCATGCTACGTCAAGGGCCGCGGTACGGCTAGCGTGCACGCGCCGGGCGGCGTCTCGCACAGGCGCTGCGCGCTGGCAATGCACTGCAGCAATGGCAAAATATGCGGTTTTAATGGCATGAACCGCGTCATCGCTTGTATCGGGCCGTGTCACGCAGGATTTTTAGGTGCTAGAATCGGCGGCACCGATGCACCCCCTTACTCCTATTTCGAGGATCAACATGAACAAAGGTGA
>JAGRFO010000295.1 GCA_020446005.1 Rhodocyclaceae bacterium
GCTGGCCGTGGATGTCGGCCAGCCATTCGCCGACATCGCGCAATTGGGTGAGCGTGGCGCTGACTCCGTTGATCCACGCCCGCGAGCGGCCGCTGCTGTCGACCACCCGGCGCAGCAGGAGGGCGCCGTCGTTCACCTCGATGGCCTGCGCATCGAGCCATTCGCGCAGCGCGGGGGTGTCGGGCAGATCGAATTCGGCGCTCATGTCGGCGCGCGCCTGCCCGGCCCGCACCACCCCGCTCTCGGCGCGATCGCCCATCACCAGCCCGAGGGCGTCGAGCAGGATCGACTTGCCCGCGCCGGTCTCGCCGGTCAGGGCGCCAAAGCCCGACTCGAAGTCGAGTTCCAAGGCATCGACGATGACGAAATCGCGAATCGAGAGGCGACGCAGCATGGTCGGGCAGAAGCCTTCAGGGATAACGCGGCGAGGCGCTCCAGTGGAGCTTTTCGCGCAGCATGGCAAAGTAGCTGTAGCCCGGCGGATGAAGCAGGCGAACGGCGTGGGAGGAGCGCTTGACGCGGATGCAGTCGCCGGCGCAGGCGTCGAATTGCTCTTGCCCGTCGAAGTGCACGCGCGCGTCATGCGGCGCCAACAGCACGATGTCGATGGTGCAGCTGTCGGGCAGGGTGATGGGACGCGCGGTGAGGGTGTGCGGGCACAGCGGCACCAGCGCGATGCCGACCACGCTGGGGTGCAGAATCGGGCCGTTGGCCGAGAGCGCGTAGGCGGTCGAGCCGGTGGGGGTGGAAACGATCATGCCGTCGGAGCGCTGGGTGTAGACGAATTCGCCGTCGATGCGCACGTCGAACTCGATCATCCGACCAATCTCGCCCTTGTTGACCACCACGTCGTTGAGCGCCACCGCCTGAAACACCGGGCGCTGCTTGCGCAGCACCTGGACATCGAGCATGAAGCGGGTCTCGGCGGTGCCTCGCCCGTCGAGAATCGCGCTCAGCCCGAACTCCGCGTCCGGGCGGGCGATGTCGGTGAGAAAACCCAGCCGGCCTTCGTTGATGCCGACCAGCGGCACATCGAAGGGGGCCAGCCGGCGCGCGGCGTTGAGCATGGTGCCATCGCCGCCGAGGACGATCCCGAGCTGGGCGCCGGCGCCGATTTCCTCATAGCTGGCGGCAAAGAAATCGGTCCCCAGCCCGGTGGACCGGGCGGTGGTCTGCTCGATCCAGACCTCCAGCCCGCGGCTGCGCAGAATGCTCGCAATGTGCAGCACCGCGGCGCCCACCTCGGGGCTTTCGTACTTGCCGAACAGGGCAACGGTTTTGATCGGGGTGCGCATAGGACGATGATTAAACCACAAGTGTCGCGGTGATTCGATGTCATCCATGCCATCCGAAAACACCCCAGCGGCGGCCCTATGCACGGCTGACAGACTTTCATAGAATCGGGAGCCAATGCCTGCACATACCGACATCAGCGCGCTCGACGAGCGGGCGCGCATCCTCCTCAAGGCGCTGATCGAGCGCTACATCGCGGACGGCCAGCCGGTCGGGTCGCGTGCCCTGTCCAAGCACTCCGGCCTGGAGCTGTCGGCGGCCACGGTGCGCAACGTGATGTCCGATCTTGAGGAGATGGGCTTCATCGCCAGCCCGCACACCTCGGCCGGGCGCGTGCCCACCCCACTCGGCTATCGGCTGTTTGTCGACACCCTGCTCAAGGTGCGCCCGCTGCACGCCGGGCTGCTCAAGGAGATGAAGGGGCAGCTCCAGCCCGACCAGCCGCAACGCCTGATCGGCGCGGCCTCCAACGTGCTGTCGCAGCTCACCCATTTTGCCGGGGTGGTGGTCGCGCCGCGCAAGGACGCCATCCGCATCCGCCAGATCGAGTTCCTGCCGCTGTCCGAGGGCCGCGTGCTGCTGATCATCGTGACCACCAGCGGCGACGTGCAAAACCGCATCCTGCATACCCGCCGGGCCTATTCCCCGTCGGAGCTCACCACCGCCGCCAACTACCTCAACGCCCACTACGCCGGGCTCGGTTTCGAGACCATCCGCGAGCGCGTGCAGGCCGAGCTCAAACAGTTGCAGGGCGACATGTCGGAGCTGATGACCGCCGCCGTCGAGGCCGGCAGCGCAGCGGTGCAGGAGACCGCCTCGCAGTACATCCTCTCCGGCGAAACCAATCTGCTCGACAGCGAGGAGCTGTCCTCCAACATGGTGCGCCTGCGCGAGCTGTTCAAGCTGTTCGAGCAGAAGACCGGCCTGCTGCAGTTGCTCGACATTTCCAACCGCGCCGACGGCGTGCAGATCTTCATCGGCGGCGAATCGGGCCTCGCCCCGCTCGACGAGTGCAGCGTCATCACCGCGCCCTACGACGTCGACGGCATGGTGGTCGGCTCGGTGGGCGTCATCGGCCCCACCCGCATGGCCTACGAGCGCGTCATCCCCATCGTCGACATCACCGCCCGCCTGCTCTCCAGTGCGCTATCCTCGCGCAACTGAAATCTTCCCGATCCCGACCGCGGAGACCGCCTGATGGCCCGTTACCGGCCCGAGCCCATCCACACCCACGGCCAGCTGCCGCGCACCGGCGTGCTGCTGGTCAATCTCGGCACCCCGCAAGCGCCCACCGCCGCGGCGCTGCGCCCCTACCTGAAGCAGTTCCTCTCCGACCCGCGGGTGGTCGAGATCCCGCGGCTGGCATGGTGGCCGATCCTCAACCTGATCATCCTCAACACCCGCCCCGCCAAATCGGCGAAAAAATACGCCAGCATCTGGACCGACGAAGGCTCGCCGCTGGCCGTGCACACCCAGCGTCAGGCCAAACTGCTGGCCGGCCATCTGGGCGAAGCCGGCCATCGCGACTGGATGGTCGAATGGGCGATGCGCTACGGATCGCCGTCGATTCCCGCCGTGCTCGACCGCATGCGCGCCGCCGGCTGCGACCGCATCCTCGTCGTCCCGCTCTACCCGCAATACGCCGGCAGCACCACCGCCAGCGTGATGGACGAAGTCGCGGCCAGCCTCCGCGCCTGGCGCAACCTGCCCGAGCTGCGCTTTGTCCGCAGCTACCACGACGCCCCCGGCTACATCGACGCGCTCGCCGCGCGGGTGCACGCCCACTGGGAAAAACACGGCGCGGCCGAACGCCTGATCCTCAGCTTTCACGGCGTGCCGCGCTTCACCCTCGACAAGGGCGACCCGTATCACTGCGAATGCCAAAAAACCGCGCGCCTGCTCACCGACGCGCTGGGCGTGCCGGCCGAACGCGTGCAAGTCACCTTTCAATCGCGTTTCGGCAAGGCCGAATGGCTCCAGCCCTACACCCAGCCCACCCTCGAAGCGCTGGCCCGCAAGGGCATGCGCTCGGTCGACGTGATGTGTCCGGGCTTTGCAGCGGACTGCCTCGAAACGCTTGAGGAAATCGGCATGGAATGCAAGGAGGCCTTCCTCAGCCACGGCGGCGAACGCTTCGGCTACATCCCCTGCCTGAATGAAGACGAAGCGTGGCTCCGCGCCCTCACCCAACTGGTGCTGACCCACGCCGGCCACTGGACCGCCGACGCGCCGGAACGCAGCGCCGAATCACGCCGCACCGGGCGCGATCGGGCGCAAGCGCTGGGCGCCAAGACCTGAGCAACCGGAGGGAACTGTGAAGCTGATCGTGCGCTGGGCGCTCAACGCGGTGGCACTCATGCTGCTGCCGGAACTGATCGACTCGCTGGCGATCACGTCCTACACCGCCGCGCTGATCAGCGCGCTGCTGCTGGGCCTGATCAACGCCCTGATCCGGCCGATCCTGATCCTGGTCACCTTGCCGATCACCCTGCTCACGCTCGGCCTGTTCACGCTGGTCATCAACGCGCTGCTGTTCTGGATGGTGTCAGGTCTGGTCGCCGGCTTTGAAGTCCCGGACTTCGCCACCGCGTTCTGGGGCGCCCTGCTCTACAGCCTGCTGACCTGGCTGGTCGATCTGGCGCTGGGCGATCCGCAACGCCGGCAGGTGCACATCCGACGGTTCTAGCTGCCCTCGCTCCCAACCCGAAACCCGATCTCGTCAGAGCTGCATGCTCCACGGACTCTCAAGCCCGGTGCGACTCAAACCGGGGGGCATCGGATGTGGCGGGCGGTGAGCGCGATGGCCACCTCGCCGTCGAGCTTGCCGCCGGGCAGGTTGATCGGTTGTTGCTGCCAGGACTCGGGCAGGAACACCGTGGGGGTGAGCCGCCCACCCTGATTGACGTACCACAGCACCGGGGCGCCGAGCTGAGCTTGCTGGGCGGGGGTGAGTGCACTGCCGACGGGGATGGTGTGTTGCTGGTCGGCAGGTGATTAGCCGGTGGTGGCAGGTAGGGCGGGTTTCAACCCGCCGCTGGGTGGCCGGATTCAATCGATAGCATTAATCTTCGAATATTTGTCATCGTAATAGGCTGGCGTCACGAAAATGATGCTTTTGTTTTCAATCAAGAAGTGCAGTTGCGCATCCATGCTAGGTTTTGGCATGGTCTTTTGGGTAAGCCGCTCGAAAACGATCATTAGCAGCCATACTGCATACTCCTTGTTTGCGCAGCGCATCTCAGCCGGGGGGACCACCAATAGTGCTCTACCGTAGCCATATCGTTCCGTTGCGAGCGTGACAACCCATTTGTTATGAAGACGAAAGTCGACTTTGTAGTCATCCTCGTTGCAAGCTGAATAGCCAAGGCTAACTAAGCTGGATCGTAATTTGCGGATGTCGTCTGAGTACTCCGGTCTCACTGTGAATTCCCCCGTCTCATTACGCCAGTACGTTCATCGTAGTGGAAGCCATGGGCTTTCATATACTCCATTTCTCGCCCCAAAAAGGTGCGCCCGGAATGGGAGCCCACCAAGATCAAGCCTGTGCAAATCTTGACCTTTCGTCTGGCAGTCTCGGCAATCAGGCCGCCGTCAGCCCAAGCTACGCGGGCTATGCTCAGACTTCCAGGACCATCTCTCACCCTTTCATTCGGCAGAAAATATCTTGTTTTCTAAATTTTTTCTTGCCACATCACTAGCAGTTAGATTTCTAAATTTCTCCCAATTTTTCTTTGCAATACTCACATTCTTTTTCATTTGATCAGAAACAGAAATCACGTCCATTACACCATCAAATCCAAAATCTAAATTCTCAAAGCTATACAATGCAAAAAAGATTCTGCATAGCTTTTCTTGCTTCACAGAGTCTGCGCCAGCAAACTCTTTAACAAAAACAGTTGAGGCAACCCTAAGCCATCCAAGCCGATCTTTGGCAGGGAATTTACCCCGAAGCAGTTCAATCTCATCTACGCCAAGCTGCGCATAGTTCTCAGTGAAGTTTAGGAGCTGAGCCTCTGCACCGGCATAGTCACCTTTCTTGAAATCAAAGCCATTAACAATATCCTGCAGTTTTGAAATAGTAGACATCCGGGCACCTCGAAAAACCTCACCACGCCCGCCCTTGGTAAAATTACGTTGTCCTGAACTGAGCCGCAGCCTGCACCGATGAAACCACGAAGCGCCATCAAGACTGACCTGTTTGCCGACGAGCATCATCGCCGCAAGATCGACTCGCTGGGCGATCCGCTGACCGAGATCGAATCGCACATCGACTTTGCGGCCTTGGCCG
>JAGRFO010000296.1:0-2619 GCA_020446005.1 Rhodocyclaceae bacterium
ACACGCTCAGGCAGACCTATCTCGACAAGCTGGTTTCCGGCGCATGGACCGGCACCATGAACCTCACCGAGCCGCAGGCGGGCTCCGATCTGGCCGCCGTGCGCACCAAAGCGGAGCCGCGCGGCGACGGCAGCTACGCCATCTCCGGGACCAAGATTTTCATCACCTGGGGCGAGCACGACATGGCGGAGAACATCGTCCACCTGGTGCTCGCGCGGCTGCCCGACGCGCCGCCGGGGGTGAAGGGGATCTCGCTGTTCGTGGCGCCCAAGTTCCTGGTCAATGCCGACGGTTCGCTCGGTGCGCGCAACGATCTGGTGTGCGCTTCGATCGAGCACAAGATGGGTATCCACGCCAGCGCCACGGCGGTGATGGCCTTCGGCGAGAAGGACGGCGCAATCGGCTATCTGGTCGGCGAACCCAATCGCGGACTGGAATACATGTTCACCATGATGAACCACGCCCGGCTCAACGTCGGGCTCGAAGGGGTGGGGATCGCCGAGCGCGCCTACCAGCAGGCGGTGGGCTACGCCCGCGAGCGGGTTCAGGGGCGGATCGTTGGTGACACCTCCGGCGAGAAGAAGCCGATCCTGCATCACCCCGACGTGCGTCGCATGCTGATGGACATGAAGGCGCGTACCGAGGCCACGCGCGCGATCGCCTATTACGTGGCGGGCTGCATGGATCGCGCCAAGAGCCATCCCGACGAGAACACCCGCGGCGCCAACCAGCGCCGTCTCGAACTGCTCACGCCGGTGGTCAAGGGCTGGTGCACGGAGATGGCGCAAGGGGTGACCTGGAACGGTATCCAGGTGCACGGCGGGATGGGTTTCATCGAGGAAACCGGCGCCTGCCAGCACATGCGCGATGCGCGCATCACCACCATTTACGAGGGCACCACGGCGATTCAGGCCAACGACCTGATCGGCCGCAAGGTGGCCCGCGAAGGTGGCCACGCGATGCGTGCGCTGCTCGAGGACATGGCCGGTACGCGGGCCGAACTCGACCGCCACGCCGACGCACAGATGCGCAGCATCGGCGCGGCGCTGGGTATCGGCATGAGTGCGCTCGGCGAAGCCACCGACTGGCTGTTGGCCCACTACGACGCTCAGCCGCAGGCCGCCGCGGCCGGCGCGGTGCCTTTCCTCAAGCTGGCCGGCACGGTCACTGGCGGGTGGTTGATGATGCGCGCGGCGCTAGTGGCCTGCGCACAGATGGCCGGCTCGGACGACGGCTTCTACGCCGCCAAGCTGATCACCGCGCGCTACTTTGCCGAGCACGTGCTGCCCGAAGCCAACGGCTATCGCGACGCGATCGTGCATGGCGCGGAGTCGGTGCTGGCGATGGATGAGGCGCTGTTCTGATGGACGCCGCGATGCCCCGCGAGGCGATGGCGTATGACGTGGTGGTGGTCGGGGCCGGGCCGTCGGGCCTGAGCGCGGCGATCCGTCTCAGGCAACTGGCCGAGGCGGCCGGGCGCGAGCTGTCGGTGTGCGTGGTGGAGAAGGGCTCCGAGGTCGGCGCGCACATTCTCTCGGGCGCGGTGATCGAGACGCGCGGGCTCCAGGAGTTGTTTCCGGACTGGAAAGAACGCGGTGCGCCGCTCAACACCCCGGTGACCGAAGACCGCTTCCTGCTGCTCTCCAGGCACGGCGCGCGCAAGCTGCCCACGCCACCGCAGATGCACAACGACGGCAACTACATCGTCAGCCTGGGCAACGTCTGCCGCTGGCTGGGCGAGCAGGCCGAGGCGCTGGGGGTCGAGATCTACCCCGGTTTTGCGGCGGTCGAGGTGTTGTATGATGAGGCCGGCGCGGTGCGCGGCATCGCCACCGGCGACATGGGCCTCAACCGCGACGGCACCCCCGGCCCGAACCACGAGCGCGGCATCGAGCTGCACGCGCGCCAGACGGTGTTTTCCGAAGGCTGTCGCGGTTCGCTCAGCAAGGCGGTGATGGCGCGCTTCGACCTGCGCCGCAATGCCGATCCGCAAACCTACGGGCTGGGCATCAAGGAGCTGTGGGAGGTCGATCCGGCGATGCACGTGCGCGGCCTTGCGGTGCATACCGTGGGCTGGCCGCTGGCCAGCGACACCTACGGCGGCTCGTTCATGTATCACCTCGAAGACAACCTGGTGTCGATCGGATTCGTGGTCGGGCTCGACTACAGCAATCCGCACCTGTCGCCCTACGAGGAGTTTCAGCGCTTCAAGACCCACCCCGAGATCCGTCGCTACCTCGAAGGCGGCCGGCGGATTTCGTATGGCGCGCGGGCGCTGTCCGAGGGGGGCTTCCAGTCGCTGCCCAGGCTGACCTTCCCCGGCGGCATGCTGGTCGGCGACACCGCAGGATTCCTCAACGTACCCAAGATCAAGGGCACGCATATGGCGATGAAGTCGGGCATGGAGGCGGCCGAGGCGATCTTCGATCATTTGTCCGACGCGGCGGAGGGGGGCGGTGAGGTCACCGGCTATCCCGAGCGCCTGCGCGCGAGCTGGCTGTGGGACGAGCTGTATCAGGTGCGCAACATCCGCCCCTCGTTCCGCTGGGGGCTGTGGGGCGGGATTGCCTACAGCGCGATCGACACCTACGTGCTGCGCGGCCGTGCGCCGTGGACGCT
>JAGRFO010000296.1:2708-2938 GCA_020446005.1 Rhodocyclaceae bacterium
CGCCTGTCGTCGGTGTTCATCTCGGCCACCAACCACGCCGAGGAGCAGCCCTGTCACTTGCAGCTCAAGGACAGCGCCACGCCGATCAAGCTCAACCTCGCCACCTACAACGCGCCCGAGACACGCTACTGCCCGGCGGGCGTGTACGAGCTGGTCGAGGCCGAGGACGGGCCGCGCATGCAGATCAACGCGCAGAACTGCCTGCACTGCAAGACCTGCGACATCAAGGA
>JAGRFO010000044.1:0-190 GCA_020446005.1 Rhodocyclaceae bacterium
GGGCAATGACCAGGTCCGCTTCGAGCTCGGCTATTACGCGTTGATGCCCAACGTCACCGTGATCGCCCCGTGGCGTGAATGGGATCTGCTGTCGCGCGAGAAGCTGCTCAAGTACGCCGAAGACGCCGGCATTCCCATCGACATGAAGCACCGCCAGGGGGGCGCGCCGTACTCGATGGACGCCAACCTG
>JAGRFO010000044.1:236-2230 GCA_020446005.1 Rhodocyclaceae bacterium
GAGTCGATGTGGCGGTGGACCGTGTCGCCCGAAGCCGCACCGGAGACGGGTGAGTATCTGGACCTCGAATTCGAAAAGGGCGACCTGGTGGCCATCAATGGCGAGCGCATGAAGGCGCACGAACTGCTCGCCAAACTCAATGCCGTTGGCGGCAAGCACGGCGTCGGGCGACTGGATCTGGTCGAGAACCGCTACGTCGGCATGAAGGCCCGCGGCTGCTATGAAACGCCGGGCGGCACGATCTTGCTCAAGGCGCATCGCGCCATCGAGTCGGTGACGCTCGACCGCGAGACCGCGCACCTCAAGGATGACCTGATGCCGCGCTACGCGAGCATCATTTACAACGGTTACTGGTGGTCACCCGAGCGTCTTGCCCTGCAAGCGCTCATCGACCAGACCCAGCAGACCGTCAATGGCTGCGTGCGGGTCAAGCTCTACAAGGGCAACGTGATCGTGGTCAGCCGCGATTCGGCAACCGACTCCCTGTTCGATCCGACGATCGCCACCTTCGAGGACGACGAAGGCGCTTACAATCAGAAGGATGCGCATGGCTTCATTCGGCTGAATGCCCTGCGCTTGCGAATTGCGGAGAATGCGCGCATCAAACGGCGTTAGGAGTAAGTCATGGACAGCGGACCGATCCTGTTTGGCCTGACCGTAGCGGAGTTCGAAGAAATCTCCCTCAAGGTCTGTTTTGCCGGACTGATCCTTTACATGCTGTTCATCATCGGCAACTTGGCCAAAGAGTCCAAGGCCGGAAAGTACGGCACGGTGTGGATGTTCCTGGCGCTTGGTCTGGGGTTTGTCGGCTTTGTCGCCAAGGGTTTGATCGCCCGCCTGATGGGCATCGAATGAACCTGGGTTGAGGACGAGGGAGATACAAGAATGACGCTCAGCGCACAGATTGAAGGCGTGACGGTGGCCAAGGAAGCCAGTGTGTATTTCAGCGGCAAATGCATTAGCCATGCATTGACGCTGCCTGACGGGGGGCGCAAATCGGTCGGGGTGATTTTGCCCGCAACGCTCACCTTCAACACGGCGGGCCCCGAAGTGATGGAGATTGTCGCCGGCAGTTGCAGCGTACGCATGGGCGGCGAGGCCGAGTGGCGCTGCTTTGCGACCGGGCAGAGTTTTGAAGTGGGGGCCAATTCGAGTTTCGATATCCAGGTCGTCGGCGTGCCGCTGCACTACGTCTGCCACTACGGTTGAACTGAATCCGGACCGGGGTCGCGTTCGCGCGGCCCTTTTCAATTGTGTGGAGATGGACATGCCCAGCTTCGACATCAGCTCCGAAGTCGACATGGTTGCCTTGCGAAATGCCGTCGAGGGGGCCAACCGCAAGATCACCAATCGCTACGATTTCAAGGGGTCGAACGCGGTCGTCGAACTCGCGGATACGCTGCTGACCCTGCATGCCGACAGCGATTTCCAGATCGAACAGATGATGGGCATCCTGCTGCCCGAGATGACGGCCAAGAAGATCGACGTGCGCTGCCTCGATCAAGGCGCATTGCAGAAGGTGGGCGGCAACAGGGTCAAGCAGGAAATCCGCGTCAAAGTCGGCGTGGAGCAGGATCTGGCCAAGAAGATCGTCAAGCTCATCAAAGACGGAAAACTCAAGGCCCAGGCCTCGATTCAGGGCGACTCGGTGCGGGTCACCGGTAAAAAGCGCGACGACCTGCAAGACTGTATCGCCCTGGTCCGCAAGGAAATAACCGACTACCCTTTGCAGTACGGCAATTTCCGCGACTGAGTGCATCATGGACGTATCTTCCGTTTCGGCCGCATCGCTCTCCCAGATCCAGGCGCAAGTCGCGACTGCGGTGCAGGGCAAGGCGCTCGACATCCAGGCCGCAACGGCCCGGCAACTGGTCAACAGCCTGCCCGCAGTTCAACCGGTGCCGGACCCGAGTGCCAGCGTGGGGTCCCGCGTCGATATCTTCGTCTGAGTGTCGGCCTGCGTCGGCCTCCGGCCGGTGTGTCCGGCCGGTGCC
>JAGRFO010000044.1:2279-13751 GCA_020446005.1 Rhodocyclaceae bacterium
GCATCTGTCATGGCGTTGTAAAGCCCTCGGCGGTTACTATGGGCAGATTCAATGGAGGCGGAGCGATGGGTGTGCGCGAGATGATCCGAGGCGTCCTGAGTCTGGTGCTGATGTTGCCGCTGCTGGCGGGTGCCACAGAGGTTGCCGTTGCCGGCATTTTCGGCACCAAGGCGGTATTGGTGATCAATGGCGGTCAGCCGGTCACGGTTGCCGCGGGGCAGCGTGCCGTGCAGGGGGTCAGGGTCGTGTCGATTCGCGGCGAGCAGGTGCTTGTCGATATTGATGGCGACCGCCGTACCCTGCGTCTCGGCCAGCGCGTGGTCAACGCGGCCACGGCATCCGGCGCCGGAGAGACGGTGACGCTGGCCGCCGATTCGCGCGGCCATTTCCTGACCTCCGGGACCGTCAACGGGACTACCGTCCGCTTTCTGGTCGACACCGGCGCGACCATGATTTCGCTGGGGCGTGCCGAGGCGGCGCGCGCGCGGATCGACTACCTCAAGCAAGGGCGGCCGAGCATGACGATGACCGCCAACGGCCCGGTGCGGACATGGGTCGTGAAGTTGAACACGGTACGCATCGCGGGGGTCACAGTACACAACGTGGATGCTGCCATTCATGACTCGGTGTTGCCGGTGGCGTTGCTGGGCATGAGTTTCCTCAACCGCATGGAAATGCAGCGTAGCGGCGACACCCTGATTTTGCGCAAACGGTATTGATCGTGGCCGACATCGAGTCTTCTCCGTCCGTCCGTCCGCTCAGCGCGGCGTGCCTGCGCCAGCGTTTCTCGGTTGCCACCGGGGACGGCGCCGTGGTGCGGGACGATGGCGCGCCGGCCAATCTGCGCCCGGCGGCAGTGCTGGTGCCAGTGGTTGATCGCCCGGAGGGGCTGACGGTCTTGCTCACGCAGCGTACCGACCACCTGCATCACCATCCCGGCCAGATCAGTTTTCCCGGTGGGCGCGTCGAAGCACGCGACGCCAATCCGACGATGACTGCACTGCGTGAAACGCACGAGGAAATCGGCCTCGCGCCGGCCTTGGTCGAACTGCTCGGCCAACTCCCGGACTATCACACCGGCACCGGTTTTCGCGTCACGCCGATTGTCGGTCTGGTGCGCCCGCCCTTCGAGATCACCCCCGACAGCTTCGAAGTGGCCGAAGTCTTCGAGGTGCCGCTGGCCTTTCTCATCGACCCGGCCAACCGCCGCCGCGAACGGATCATGATCGAAGGCCGTCTGCGCACCTATTACGCAATGCCGTGGCAGCACTATCACATCTGGGGTGCGACCGCCGGCATGCTGGTGAGTCTGGCGCGGTTTCTCGGCGAAGACGCGTGACGACTGGTCGGCCAGCTTGCACCGCGCGGTGCGCCGTGTCCGGAGCCCGTGTGTGACGCCGCTTGCGATCGTGCTCGCCTTGCTCTTCGAGCATCTGAGGCGCTTGCCCGCCGGCGGCACGCTCGACACGCCGGCCTCCCGCTTTGCCGCCGCGCTGGCCGAGCGCTACAACGACGGCCGGGCGCGCAGTGGTCGACTGGTGTGGCTGGGCGTGGTTGGCGGCGCGGTGGTGGTTACGCTGACGATACACGCGCTGTTGCTGTCGCTCGACCCCATGGCGGCCTTCGGCTTCAACGTGATCGTCCTGTGCGGCACGCTCGGAGCGCACCGGGAGAGCCGCATTTTCCGCGAGATCCACGTCGCCCTGCGTCTCGGTGAACTCGCCCGTGCACGCCAGATGCTGGGCGTCTGGCGTGGCGCCAGTGTCCCCAGAGCCAGTGAGGCCGAGGTCGTCCGGCTGGCAATCGAACACGCGCTGATCAGCGCGCACCGGAACATTTTCGCAAGCGTATTTTGGTTTACCCTCTTGCCGGGACCGACAGGTGCTGTAATGTATCGCCTTGCCGCCGTGTTCGACTCGACGTGGGGCGTGCGGCAAGATAGCGATTTTGGTCGCTTTGGCGTGTTCGCGCGGCAGGCGTTCCAAATGGTTGACTGGGCCCCGATCCGGCTCACCGCAGCGACGTTTTCAGTGGTTGGAAATTTCGAGGATGCGGTGCTGTGCTGGCGAACGCAGGCACGGCAGTGGATGGAGTACAGTTCGGGTATATTGTTGGCTAGCGGGGGTGGGGCGCTTGGTGTGCGCCTCGGTTTGCCGATCCATGAACACGGGCGAAGCATTGAACGCCCCGCGTTGGGATGCGGTGAAGAAGCCCGTGTCGAGTTTATGCAGGGCACAGTCGGATTGATCTGGCGGGCTCTGTGTTTGTGTCTTCTGGTGCTGGCGCTGATGGCAATTGCTGGCTGAGACACACCTTGAATTTACTGGAGGGAGTACAGATGGCAAATCGTGAAGTGGTGGTGTTGAGCGCAGTTCGTTCCCCAATCGGCACCTTTGGTGGCTCGCTGGCAGACTTCGAAGCATCGGAGCTGGCCGGCATCGTCATGAAAGAGTCCGTCGTTCGTTCGGGCGTCGACCCCCAACTCATCAACTACGTCACCGTCGGTAACTGCATGCCGACCGATGGCCGCTACGCCTATGTTTCACGCGTCGCATCCATTCAGGCCGGTCTGCCCATGGAATCCGTGGCCATGCAGGTCAGCCGCCTGTGCTCCTCGGGGCTTCAGGGCATCGTCACCACCGCACAGAACATCCTGCTCGGCGACGCCGACTACGGTATCGGCGGCGGTGTCGAGGTGATGTCGAAGGCAGCCTACATGCTGCCGGCGCTGCGTTCCGGCGCCCGCATGGGCGACACCCAGGCAATCGACAGCATGGTTGCCGTGCTGACCGATCCGTTTGGCGTCGGCCACATGGGTATTACCGCCGAGAACCTGGCGGCCAAGCACGGCTTCTCGCGTGAAGAACAGGACGCGCTGGCCGTCGAGTCGCAACGCCGCGCCGCGGTGGCCGTCGACGAAGGCCGCTTCACCTCGCAGATCGTGCCGATCGTCAAGAAAACCCGCAAGGGCGAAGTCGTGTTCGACACCGACGAGCACCTCAAGCGCGGCACCACCATGGAAACGCTGGCCAAGATGCGCCCGGCCTTCAAGAAGGACGGTACGGTGACCGCCGGTAACGCCTCGGGCATCAACGACGGCGCTGCCTTCTTCGTGCTCGCCGACAGCGATGTCGCCGCCAAGGCCGGCCACAAGCCGATGGCCCGTCTGGTGTCCTACGCCATCGCCGGCGTCCCCAACGACATCATGGGTGAAGGCCCGATCCCGGCCAGCCGCATGGCCCTCAAGAAGGCCGGCCTGTCGCTCGACCAGATGGACGTGATCGAATCCAACGAAGCCTTCGCCGCACAAGCGCTGACCGTCTCCAAGGTGCTCGGCCTCGATCCGGCCAAGACCAACGTCAACGGTGGCGCGATCGCGCTGGGTCACCCGGTGGGCTGCTCGGGCGCGTTCATCGCCACCAAGGCGCTCTACGAGCTGCAGCGCATCGGTGGCCGTTACGCGCTGGTGACGATGTGTATCGGCGGTGGTCAGGGGATCGCGACGATCTTCGAACGCCTCTGATCGAGTCGCACCCGTAGCATGAAAAAGCCCCGCTCAAGCGGGGCTTTTTCATTGCATCGCGCAGTGTGTTCGTCCCTCAGGCAACGCCAGACTTTTGCCGCAGATTGATCATCGCCAACGCCGCAAAGCCGATGACCCCCACGCCATGAATCCACAGCGAGGATGGCCACAGCAGCAGCAGCGCGCTGGCAGTGAAGGCGATGCGCATCGGCCAGCTGAGCGGATTTTCGAAATGGCCTTGCAGGGCGGCGGAAAACGCGTACATGCCGATCAGCGCAAAGATCGCGATCTGGGCCACGGTCAGCCAGGTGCCGCCGAGCAGCGGGGTGTAGGCAAACAGCAGTGGGACGATGTAGAGCCCCTTGGCGACCTTCCAGGACGCCAGTCCGGTGGCCATCGGCGGGGTTTTGGCAATCGCCGCGGCGGTAAAGGCGGTCAGGCACACCGGCGGGGTGACGTTGCTGTCCTGGCTGAGCCAGAAGATGATCATGTGGGCGGAGAGGAGGGCAAAGGTGAGCGACTGGCGGTCGAGCACGCTGGTGCGCAGCGCGTCGCCCAGATCGATCGGCACTTTGGCGAACAGCGCGGTCGCCGCTTCGATCGACATCGGCGCGCCCAGCGCCGCAATCTGGTCGGGGGCAATGAGCATCAACACCGCCTTGGCCTCGGCACCGAGAGTGCCGTTGGCGATCATTTCAATCACCTGGGCATCGGCGATGAGGTTGTACAAGGCGGGCGCGGAGAGGGTGCCCAGCACGATGTAGGAGGCGGTCACCGGCAGGCCCATGCCGAGCACCAGCGAGGCCAGCGCGATGAGAGTGATCGCGATGAACAGGTTGCTGCCCGCCCACTCGGTGATCATCAGCGAAAAGGTGTTGCCGACCCCGGCGGTGGCGATGACGTTGACGACCAGACCAATCGCGCACAGTAGCACCCCGGTCATGACCATGTTGCGCGAGCCCAGCGCCAGCGCTTCGATGATGGCGCGCGGTCCCATCTTGTTGGGGGTCAGCCAGGAGGCAGCGACCACCGCCAGAATGCTGATGCCGGCCGCGTAGGTGGGGGTAAAGCCGGCCACTAGCAGGGCGATCAGTACCGTGACCGGCAACAGAAAGGGCAGACCGCCGCGACGCATTACTTCCAGCGGACGGGGAACATCGTCGCCATCCATCAATTGCACGCCGCTACGCTTGGCTTCGATTCGCACGAAGAAGGCCACCGAAGCAAAGTACAACAGGGCAGGCACTGCACTGACGGCGATGATGGTGGTGTAGGGTATCTGGGTGTAGCTGGCCATCACGAACGCGCCGGCGCCCATGATCGGGGGCATCAATTGTCCGCCAGTCGAGGCGGCAGCTTCGACCGCGGCGGCAAACTTGGCGGGGAAGCCGGCTTTTTTCATCAGCGGAATGGTGATGACACCGGTGGAGGCGGTGTTGGCCACCGCCGAACCGGAGATGGTGCCGGTCAGGCCGGAGGCGAAGACAGCCACCAGGCCCGGCCCGCCGACCGTTTTACCGGCCACCGAGCGGGCCAGATCGATGACGAAATCTCCTGCGCCGGAACGCAGCAGAAAGGCGCCGAACAGGATGAACATGAACACGAAGGTGGAGGAGATCAGCGCGATGTTGCCGAACAGGCCGTCGTCACCGTAGATGCTGCGGAACAGAATGGTCTCCGCGCTCAGCCCGCCGAACTTGAAGACCCCGCTGACCAGCGCGCCCCACCAGCCGACGTAGCTGAGCGACAGCACGATCAGCACCGGGATGATCCAGCCGGTGGTGCGTCGCGTGAACTCGATCGCGCCGAGCAGCAAGATGCTGCCACAGACCCATTCGGCTGGAGCGAGGTGCACGCCACGTGCGTAAATCGCATCCTCCATGGCGATCATGTAGATCGCCGACCCCGCCACCAGCACGCCGAACATCATGTCGATGGCAAGGATCAGCGTGTCGCGCCGCGTCCCACGCGAGCTTGCCAGCGGGTACAGCAACGCGCACATCAACCCGAAACCGGCGAAGTGCAACGCGTTCTGCCACAGGCTGGGGAGCAGGGCGAACACGTTGAAGTAGATGTGAAGCAGGGCGATGCCGACGCCAAGCGCAAAAACGAGTTTTCCGACGACGCCATCCTCCGGGCGCGCGACGGTCTCCCGCTCGTCCTGCTCGGGGGCAGGGGCGGCCGATGGATTCATGACGATTCCTGACTGCGCATGATCGATCGACGAAGCATGCCGGGTGAGCCGGCATGCTTCGTGGGGAGCGCTTATTTTGCGATCAGACGATCAGGAATGTTCAGACCGGCTTCCTTGTAATAACGGGCGGCACCGGGATGCAGCGGCATCGGCAGACCGGCGAGTGCCTTGTCGAGCGCCATTGCGGTGGTGGCCTGGTGGATGGCGTTGAGGAAGGGCAGGTTCTCGTAGATCGTTTTGGTGATCTGGTACACCGCGTCTTCATCCAGATCGGCGCGCACCGCCAGGAAGTTCGGCTGGGCGATGGTGTTGATGTCTTTGGTCTGCCCCGGATAAGTGTCGGCCGGAATCACGTAGCGCGTCCACAACTCCAGCCCGCCGTCAGCTTGCTTGAGCTGCTCATCGGTGAAGTCGAGCATCCGCACCTTGTCGCCCAGCGAGGCAAATGCGCGCGTGACCGCCCCGGTCGGCACCCCGGCCGGGGTGCCCATGCCGGCGATCTGGCCGTTTTGCATGGCATCGGCACTTGGGCCGTAACCGACGTAGACCAGTTCGTAGTCCTTGTCGATGTCGATCCCCAGGTTGGCCAGCAAGGTGCCGTTCGAGCCGATCGTGCCCGAGTTTTTCTTGCCCATCGACATGCCCTTGCCCTTGAGGCCGGCCAGATCCGCCACGGTGCCGGTTTTGGCGTATTCAGAGCTGATCGTGAACTGCTCGACGTTCTGCCACAGCATGGTGACCGAACGGAGATTCTTTTGTGGTCCGTCTTCGGACAGCGGTCCCTTGCCGTTCCACGCGTAATAGCCGTAGAGGCCCTGCAAAATCGCGAATTGAGACTCGTTGTCGCGCAGCAGCTTGATGTTCTCGCCCGAACCCGCCGAGTTGATTGCCGACATGCCGATTTTTTGCGTCGGCAGCAGTTTCACCTTGACCAGCGTGGCCAGCGCGACGCCGACCGGATAATAGGTGCCGCCGGTGCTCGCGGTTGCCAGCAGGTAATCGCGACTTTCAGCGGCCTGGACGGTTGTGCCAAGGCTGGCGATGCTGACTGTGGCGGCCAGCACAAACTGCTTGAACTGGGATGGCTTCATCGGAATCTCCTCACGATTTTTTCTGTTTTGAAAGGCCTTGCGCTTGCCTCGACACCCCGCGGAAAGCGTCATGCCAGCTTCAGGGTAGCAGCAAAAGCGACGCAAGCCATCAATGCAGTTCGGTCGGGGAGATGGGTCAGCTCTTGACGCGCATCAAGCGCGCCTTGTCGCGCTCCCATTCGCGTTTCTTTTCGACCTCGCGCTTGTCGTGCTGTTTCTTGCCTTTGGCCAGCCCGACAGTGGCCTTGATGCGCCCCTTGCTGTAGTGCAAATCGAGTGGCACCAGCGTGTAGCCGGCGCGTTCGACCTGGCCGATGAGACGGTCGATCTGCTGGCTGTGGAGGAGCAATTTGCGGGTACGCACCGGATCGGGCGTGACGTGGGTAGAGGCCGAGGCCAGCGGCGTGATGTGCATCCCGAGCAGGTACAGTTCGCCGTTGCGGATCAGGATGTAGGCTTCCTTGATGTTGGCGCGGCCGGCGCGAATGCCCTTGACTTCCCACCCCTCAAGCACCAGCCCGGCCTCCAGTCGGTCCTCAATGAAAAAGTCGTGAAATGCCTTGCGGTTGTCGATGATGCTCATGGCTTTCGGCGACGGCGAAGCGTGCCGGCTTGCGGTAGAATCGCGCATTCTAGCAGTTCCCGCCGCATGCACTGTCGCCCATGGCCGCCGTCAAGAAAGTCGTCCTGATCGAGTTCACGCCATCCCAGATGTTCGCGCTGGTCGATGGGGTCGAGGACTATCCGAGCTTCCTGCCATGGTGCGGCGGCACCGAACTGATCGCGCGCACCGAGCACCTCACCGCGGCGACCCTGCGGGTGAACTACCACGGCATCAAGACCCATTTTTCAACCGAGAACAGCAAGCTGGAGCCCCACGAAATGCACATCCGGCTCAAGGAAGGTCCGTTCGAGCATCTCGACGGCAGCTGGGTGTTTACCGCGCTGGGGGAGAGCGCCTGCAAGGTCGAGTTCGCGCTCAGCTACAAGTTCTCCAGCCGGCTGCTTGAAAAGGCCCTCGGCCCGGTGTTCAACCATATTGCCAACACCTTCGTCGAGGCGTTCGTGAAACGCGCCGAGCAGGTCTACCGGAGCGCCTGAGCATGACCGATCCGATTCGTGTTGAAGTCGTCTATGCGCTGCCGGAGCGTCAGGAGGTGGTGACGCTCAACCTTGCTGCCGAGACGACCGCCGAGCAGGCGATCCTCGCCTCCGGCCTGCTCGAAAAATATCCCGAGATCTCGCTCGACAAGACCGGCAACAAGATCGGGATTTACGCCAAACTGGCGCCGCTCACCACGGTGCTGCGTGACCGCGACCGGGTGGAAATCTACCGTCCCTTGATCGCCGATCCGAAAGAGGTCCGCCGCAAGCGCGCCAAGGAGGGCAAGGCGATGACCAAGGGTGGAGGCGACGAGCCCGGCACGGAGGCGGCCGCAGACAGTGGGGAGGAGTAACTCGCCAGCACGGCCGGCGGGGAGCAACTGCGCTTCGCTCAGTTCTCGCAGGCGTGCTTGATGTTGTCTCGCACGCGCGCCATTTCTTCCTTGCGTGCCGCGTCGTCGAGCACTTCACGTTCGCCACGGTCGTTGAGCCGCTGAACGCGGGTGCCGCTCTCGAGCAGCTGCAGCTGCTTGCGCGCACTGTCGCAGGCCGCCTTGCGACGTTCTTCCTGCTCTGCTTCCTCGCGCGCCTTGGCGCCGTCGGCCTCCTGCTCGGCGCGACGCTTGGCGAAATCCTCGTTTTTTTCGGCCCAGGTCTTGGGGGCTTCTTCGGTCGATTGCGCCGCGCCGCCCGCCGCAGGGGCCGTGATTTGCGGGCTGCGGGTGTTGATGCCGATGGCTTTGGCGTCGACGCCGACGGGGGGCTTGTCCGAAAACTGGCGGGTTCCTGTGGCATCACGCCATTCGTAGACCTGAGCCGCCATCGCCATGGCGGGCAGTACGGACAAGACAATCAGCGCAGCGTGACACGGTCGCATAACGGAAAATCCCCTTTGCACGGTGTTTTACCGGGTTCGACTCCCTCTGTATAATACGGATTTGGTTGAAAGGATTAAAGTCATGCGTGTGATCCAGAAGGCGCTGACGTTCGATGACGTCCTTCTTGTCCCCGCCCATTCCGATGTCCTGCCCAAGGATGTCAGCCTCCGGACCCAGCTCACCCGTAACATCAGTCTGAATATCCCGCTGGTCTCGGCCGCGATGGATACGGTCACCGAATCGCGGCTCGCGATCGCGCTGGCGCAGGAAGGCGGAATCGGCATCATCCACAAGAATCTGACCGCGCAGCAGCAGGCCGCCGAAGTGGCCAAGGTCAAGCGCTTCGAATCCGGCGTGCTCAAGAATCCCATGACAGTGCCGCCGAGCATGAGCGTGCGCGAGGTCATGGCGCTGACCCATCAGCACAAGTTCTCCGGAGTGCCGGTCGTCGAGGGAAACAAGGTGGTCGGGATAGTCACCAACCGCGACCTGCGTTTCGAGGTCAATCTCGATCAGCCGGTGTCGGCGATCATGACGCCGCAGGAAAAGCTGGTGACCGTGCCCGAGGGCGAAAGCCTCGACGTGGCGCGTGCGCTGATGCACAAACACCGTCTCGAACGCGTGCTGGTGATCGGCCCCGGGGGCGAATTGCGCGGGCTGATCACGGTGCGCGACATGCTCAAGTCCACCGAACACCCCAGCGCCTCCAAGGACGAACACGGCAGCCTGCGCGTTGGCGCGGCGGTCGGGGTGGCGGCGGGGACCGAGGAACGTGTCGAGCGACTGGCCGATGCGGGGGTCGATGTGATCGTGGTTGATACCGCGCACGGCCACTCCAGCGGCGTGCTGGCCCGCGTGGCCTGGGTCAAGAAACACTATCCGCACATCGACGTCATCGGCGGCAACATCGCCACCAGCGACGCCGCGCGGGCGCTGATGGATGCCGGCGCAGACGCGGTCAAGGTCGGCATCGGACCGGGCTCAATCTGCACCACACGGATGATTGCCGGGGTGGGCGTGCCGCAAGTCACGGCGATCGTCAATGTCAGCAGCGCGCTCGCCGGCAGTGGTGTTCCGATGATTGCCGACGGCGGCATCCGCTTCTCGGGCGACATCGCAAAGGCGATCGCGGCGGGGGGCAATGCGGTGATGCTGGGCGGTCTGTTCGCCGGCACGGAGGAGGCGCCGGGTGAAACCGTGCTCTACCAGGGCCGCTCGTACAAGTCCTACCGCGGCATGGGGTCGCTGGGCGCCATGCAGCAAGGCTCGGCCGACCGCTACTTCCAGGATCCCGCCGCCAATACCGACAAGCTGGTGCCGGAAGGCATCGAAGGGCGGGTGCCGTACAAGGGCCCGGTCACCGCGGTCATCCACCAGCTGGTGGGTGGCCTGCGCGCCTCGATGGGGTATGTGGGCGCGGCGTCGATCGACGACATGCACCGCAACGCCGAGTTTGTCGAGATCACCGCGGCGGGCGTGCGCGAGTCTCACGTCCATGACGTGCAGATCACCAAGGAAGCGCCCAACTACCACATCGACTGATCAAGTCATCCTGAACAAAAGCGGCGGTGGCCGCTTTTTCCATTCCTCTGCCGAGCAAGGCCATGGCTCACCAGAAAATCCTGATTCTTGATTTCGGTTCCCAATTCACCCAGCTCATCGCCCGCCGGGTGCGGGAGCAGCAGGTGTATTGCGAAATCCACCCCTGCGATGTCAGCGACGAGTTCATCCGTCAGTTCAATCCACAGGGGATCATCCTCTCCGGCGGCCCCAATTCGGCCTACACCGAGGTCATGCCCGCGCCCGCCGCGGTGTTTGCCGTCGGCAAGCCGGTGTTCGGCATCTGCTACGGCATGCAGACCATGGCGACGCAGCTCGGCGGCACCGTCGAAGGCTCGGACACCCGGGAATTCGGCTATGCCGAAGTACGCGCGCGCGGCCACTCGCCACTTTTCGAAGGCATCCAGGATCGCAGCAACCCCGAGGGGCACGGCTTGCTCGACGTGTGGATGAGCCATGGCGACAAGGTCACCGCGCTGCCGCCAGGCTTCAAGCTGATCGCCAACAACGCCTCCACCCCGATCGCCGCCATGGCCGACGAAGAACGCGGTTTCTATGGTGTCCAGTTCCACCCCGAGGTCACCCACACCCTGAAGGGTAAGGAAATCCTCGCGCGCTTCGTGCACGACATCTGTGGCTGCGGACACGACTGGAACATGCCCGACTACGTCTCCGAGGCGGTGGCCAGCATCCGCGAGCAGGTCGGCGACGAAGACGTCATCCTCGGCCTCTCCGGCGGTGTTGACTCCTCCGTTGCCGCGGCGCTCATCCACCGCGCCATCGGCGATCAGCTCACCTGCGTGTTCGTCGACAACGGCCTGCTGCGGCTCAACGAAGCCGAGCAGGTGATGCACACCTTTGGCCGCAATCTGGGCGTTCGGGTCATTCACGTCGACGCCACCGAACAGTTCATGAGCCACCTGCGCGGGGTCTGCGATCCGGAGCAGAAACGCAAGATCATCGGTCGCGAGTTCGTCGAGGTTTTCCAGACCGAGGCCGCCAAGCTGCCCAAGGCCAAATGGCTGGCGCAGGGCACCATTTACCCTGACGTGATCGAATCGGCGGGCGCCAAGACCAACAAGGCGCACACCATCAAAAGCCACCACAACGTCGGCGGGCTGC
>JAGRFO010000297.1 GCA_020446005.1 Rhodocyclaceae bacterium
AGCATCTCGTCGGCCTCGTCGAGCACCAGCGTGCGCAGTTCGTCGAGCACCAGGGTCTTGCGTTCGAGGTGGTCCATCACCCGCCCCGGGGTGCCGACGATGACCTGTGCGCCGCGCGCCAGCTGGCGCAACTGCACCACCATGCTCTGCCCGCCGTAGAGCGGCACCACATGGAAGTCGCGCAGGTAACGGGCGTATTTCTGGAACGCTTCGGCCACCTGCAGGGCCAGCTCGCGGGTCGGGGTCAGCACCAGCACTTGCGGCTTGCGGCGGCTCGCGTCGATGCGCTCCAGCGCCGGCAGCGCGAATGCGGCGGTCTTGCCGGTGCCGGTCTGGGCTTCGCCGAGCAGATCCTTGCCGGCGAGCAGATGCGGGATGCACGCTGCCTGAATGGGCGAGGGCGTCTCGTAACCGATCTCCGACAGCGCGGTCAGGAGCGGGGCGGAGAGGGCGAGGTCGGCGAAGCTGGCGCCGGGGGCGGGAGTGTCTGACATGAAGGCGGCCTGATGGGTGACGAGCGCCGCCGGCGTGCTGCACGCGCGGCGGGCGACCCGCAAGTATCCCCTTTTGTGCCGCGAAAGAGAAATTTTTTGTGCACTGCGGCGATGCGCGGTGGCCGGCGGTGTTGTCATCCGGGCTTACAGACGGGCGGACAGGGTGCTGATGAGGGCGTCGAGCGGGGCGAGCAGCTCGGGGGCGCTGCGGCGCACGACCACAAAGGCCAGTAGCGCAATGGCGACCACGATGGCGATGCGGCTCAGCCGGCTGCCGCCCGCCTGCGGCCGGACCGCCTGCAGGCCGCTGGCGACGGGTGTGGCGCGGTGGACGGCGGCCTGGGTGAGCACCGGCGGGGCGGTTGGCGATTCGCCCATGAATTCCGCCAGATGGCCGCTGAGGGTGATCTGGTGCGCCTGATAGCGCAGCTCGCGGCTGTGCGGGTCGGGGGCGTGCACGGTGGTTGCGTTGCGCGGCAGCCACACCAGCCCGCCGCCGAAGATGCGGCTCATCCGGATCGCGTGGCCGTTGGCGTACTCGTACACCCGCACGCAGTTCTTGGCGCGCGCGCCGTTGATGGTGGCGTTGCCGGCGCGCGAACGGCGCAGCAGCGCGCCGGCGTCGGGCGGCAGGGTGTCGGTCATCTTGGCCAGCCGTCTCATCAGCCGCACCAGACCGACCCAGAACAGGGCGAACAGGCCAAAGCCGATCAAGGGCGCGATCATGGCGGGGACGTGAAAGTAAAACGGGTTCATGGCGCGGCCGGCGATGCAGTGCAGCCAGCCTAGCGAAGGCCCGCTGCCCCGGCAAGTGGCCGGGCGCTTGCCGGGGCGGGCCCGCGCGGGCACACTCGGCGAGTCTGTCTAGCGCGAGAACGTGATGTCCGGCTGGTTGCGCCTGTGCTGTGTGGGGGTCCTGTCGATGCTGGCGCCAGCCGTCCACGCCGGGCCGCCGCTCGATGCCGAAGCGGTCGAGTGGGTCAACCGCTTCGCCGACGAAATGGCCCAGCGCTGCGAAGCGCGCTTCGAAGCGCGGCTGGCCGACGGCGAGAGCGATCTCAACCGGCTGGGGCTGATCGAGATGGAACGCCGGGTCAACTGCGAATGCCTGCCCACCCGGCTGCGGGTTTACGCCACCGCCGAGTTGGTTACTGCCCTGCAAGCACGTCAACTCGGCCCCTCGCGCGCCTTCATGACGCAGCATGCGCGGGTCTGCGGGGCGCAGGGTCTGCGCGACAGCGCGATGCTCAACTGCCGGATCGACCTGCAGGAAGCCGCTTTCGCCGCCGCCCGGCAGCGCCCCCCCACCCCCGCCGAACGCGCCACCTTGCCGCCCCTCGACGCCGCGCAACAGGCGCAGTGCGACTGCTATGCCCAGGGCGTTGAGCAACTCGACGACGACGCCCTGATCGCGGCCATTGAGGAAGACAACGCCGCGCGCCGCGACGGACCGACTGCCGGTGCGCAGGCCAGTCGCCTGGCCACCCTGATGCAGGCCTGCCAAACGGGCCAGCAATAAGCGTGGCAGTGCCGACCAGTCCGGACCGTCGGGCGAGGCGCGGGCGAGCGACAACCGTTTCATGCCTTGTCTAGATGCGCGGCCCGGCACACCGATCGCTCCCATGACCCGCAAGATCATCCACT
>JAGRFO010000298.1 GCA_020446005.1 Rhodocyclaceae bacterium
TGCGACGCCAGCTTCATCTCGCTCAGCTTGCTGTTGCCCCGTTGGCCGGCGCTGCTGCGCGTCGGGGGTGCCGTCATCGCGCTGGTCAAACCGCAATTCGAAGTCGGCCCGCGCGGCCTCGCCAAGGGCGGCATCGTGCGTGACGCCGCCCTTTTCGACGAGGTCCAAGCCCGCATCCGCCACGCCGTTGGCGTCGCCGGACTGCACCTGCGCGACTATTTCGACAGCCCGATCACCGGCAGCGACGGCAATCGGGAGTTTTTCATTCATGCCCTCAAGGACGGCGCGCCGTCCCCGGAACACCCTGACAATGAACAGTAAAAAACATTTTTCGATCGAATTCTTCCCGCCCCAGACCCCCACCGGGGTCGACAAACTGCGCGCCACCCGGGCCCAGCTCGCCCGGCTCGGGCCGGAATTCTTCTCAGTCACCTTCGGCGCTGGCGGCTCCACCCAGGAGCGCACCTTCGAGACGGTGTTCGAAATCCAGTCCGAAGGGCTGCCCGCCGCCCCGCACCTGTCGTGCATCGGTGCCACCCGCGACGGCATCCGCGCCATCCTCCAGCGCTATCGGGACAAGGGCATCCGCCGCATCGTCGCCCTGCGCGGCGACCTGCCGTCCGGCGTGGTCGCCCCCGGCGAGCTGCGCTACGCCAACGAACTGGTCGAATTCATCCGCGCCGAGACCGGTGACTGGTTCTCCATCGAAGTGGCCGCCTACCCCGAATACCACCCCCAGGCGCGCAGCCCGCAGGCCGATCTGCAAGCCTTCAAGCGCAAGGTCGACGCCGGCGCCAACTCGGCGATCACGCAATATTTCTACAACCTCGACGCCTACCTGCACTTTCGCGATGAATGTGCCGCGCTGGGCATCGACATCCCCATCGTGCCGGGCATCATGCCGATCGTTAGCTTCAGCAAACTGGCCCGCTTCTCCGACGCCTGCGGTGCCGAGATCCCGCGCTGGATGCGGCGCAAGTTCGAATCCTTCGGCGACGATGGCGACGCGATCAAGGCCTTCGGCCTCGACGTGGTCACCGAGCTGTGCGCCCGCCTGCAGGCCGAGGGCGCGCCGGGTCTGCACTTCTACTGCATGAACCAGGCCGGCCCGACCTCCACCATTGTCGAGCGGCTGGGGCTGTAGTTTTTGGGAGAATGACGGAGCGAATATGAGCCTTGATTTGTTGCCAGCGTTTATCCGGAACCGTTATGAAATCCGAGAGTGGAAGCACGCCTGCGCCATATTAAAGGCTGATTTCCAGCAGGAATGGACTGATATCATTGCGGTGCTGGAAGCATTCCGGTTGCGCAAAAGCTGGTTGATCGAAGGCGGTGGTAGCAAGTCAAAGGTGTCGCACTTCATTGATTCATTCTTGTATCAACGGGGCTGGACGGAAAAGGAGTTCACGACCCAAGTGGTTGTTGACGATCTGCATTTTGACACCCCAACGCACAAGGTCGATTGTTTCCGTAACCGGGTGGCGCTGGAAATCGAGTGGAACAACAAGGATCCGTTTTTCGACCGCGATCTGAACAATTTCCGATTGTTGTTCGATCTCAGAGCGATCAGCGTTGGCGTCATCAT
>JAGRFO010000299.1 GCA_020446005.1 Rhodocyclaceae bacterium
ATACGGTGGTGGCGCGGGTGACGGTCAAGTCGCTCAACCCCGAAAAGCGCAAGGCGCTGTTCGAAACGGTGTGCACGGTGGGCGACACCGTGGTGATCAGCGGCGAGGCGGAGATCATGGTGCCCAAGCGCGATTGAACGCGCGTCCGGTTAACGGAAAACGGCGTACGGTGATTTCCGTACGCCGTTTTTTTGTCGGTGCTTAGCCGCGCGCGCGCGGATTGCCCGCGCCGTTGCGCGAGCGGCGTGGCGGGTTGCCGTCACGGCCCTGCGGGCGCTCGCTCTGGCGGGCGGGATTCTTGTTGTGGCGATGGCTGTGACGCTGACCGGGGGCCTGCGCGTCGCGCGGCGGGCGCTGGGCTGGCCGCGCGGCCTCGTCCACCGTGAAGCCATCCACCACGACGCGCTCGATGCGACGGTTGATCAGCCGCTCGATGGCGCGCAGCTGCTTGCCTTCGGCGTCCGGGTCGACCAGCGACAGGGCGCTGCCCTCGGCCCCGGCGCGACCCGTGCGGCCGATGCGGTGGACGTAGTCTTCAGGGACGTTGGGGAGCTCGAAGTTAACCACCATCGGCAGCTGGTCGACGTCGATCCCGCGGGCGGCGATGTCGGTCGCCACCAGCACTTGCAGGCGGGCGCGCTTGAACGCGTCGAGGGTGCGGGTGCGCGCGTTCTGCGCCTTGTTGCCGTGCAGCGCTTCGGCCGGAATGCCGGCGCGCGAGAGCTG
This sequence comes from Rhodocyclaceae bacterium, assembly GCA_020446005.1. GTDB lineage: Bacteria > Pseudomonadota > Gammaproteobacteria > Burkholderiales > Rhodocyclaceae > Nitrogeniibacter. The sequence goes on from JAGRFO010000299.1 coordinate 727, forward strand.
GTCGGCGAGGCGGTCCGCGCCATGCTTGGTGCGGGAAAAGACCAGCACCTGAAACCACTGACGCTCGCGGATCAGGTGGATCAGCAGATCGCGCTTGGCGTTTTGCGGTACCAGACACAGCGATTGATCGACGCGCTCGGCGGTGGTGTTGCGCGGCGCCACTTCGATGCTCGCCGGGTTGTGCAGCAGGCCTTCGGCGAGGGCGCGGATCTCGGGGCTGAAGGTGGCCGAGAAGAGCAGGTTCTGACGCTGCGCCGGCAGCTTGGCCATGATCTTCTTGATGTCGTGGATGAAGCCCATGTCGAGCATGCGGTCGGCTTCGTCGAGCACGAACACCTCGATGTCGGAGAGCTTGAGGGTGCCCTGGGAGAGGTGGTCGAGCAGGCGGCCGGGGGTGGCGACGATGATGTCGACCGGACGGCGCAGCGCCTTGCTCTGGCCAAACAGGCTGACCCCGCCGTAGATCGCCAGCGAGCGCACCGCGACGTGTTCGCCGTAGCTGCGCACCGAGGCGTCGACCTGGGCGGCCAGTTCGCGCGTGGGGGTCAGGATCAGGGCGCGCGGGCGGCCGTTGCGGGCGCGTGGCGCTTCCATCAGGCGCTGCAGGATCGGCAGCGCGAAGCTGGCGGTCTTGCCGGTGCCGGTTTGCGCCGCGGCGAGCAGGTCGCCGCCGCCGAGCACGGCGGGAATGCCTTTCGCCTGGATCGGGGTGGGTTCGGTGTAGCCGGCGTCGGTGAGCGCGCGCAGCAGTGGTTCTGCCAGCCCGAGGGCGGCAAAGGTGAGGTCGGATTGCATGGTGTTTCAGCTCCAGCGACGGCCTGTTGCGCGCAGTGGGCAACACCAATCGAGGCGGGCGGGACATGGCTGCGCTGTGGCGTTTGGCCGCGCGGCCGGGGTGAAAAAAGGGGCCGGTACGCTGATTGGTCGTGCGCACGGGAGGGCGGAGTCTAGCGTAATTGATGAGTCGCGGGGGATTTTCTTGACGGTCGCCCGCCCGTTGCGAGCCTCAAGTGCGTACCATGTCGCGTTTTCCAGCGGAGAGGCACGGTGGCGCTCAAGTCGACGGTGTTCAAGTTTCAGCTGCAGATCGCGGATCTGGATCGCCATTACTACGCCGATCATGTGCTGACCCTGGCACGCCATCCGTCGGAGACCGATCAGCGTCTGGTGGCGCGGGTGCTGGCCTTCGTGCGGCTGGCCGATGCGCGCTTTGATCTGACCAGCGCACTGTGCGAGCCGGACGAACCCGACCTGTGCCTGCGCGCGCTGGACGGTCGCATCGAGCGCTGGATCGACGTCGGACAACCCGACGCGCGGCGCATCATCAGGGCTGCCGGGCGGGCCGAGCGGGTGATCGTCCATCCCTTCGCCGGCAGCACGTCGGCGCTGTGGTGGTCGGGCGTCCAGCGCGATCTGGCGCGACTGCGCACGCTGGAGGTGATCGCCTTTCCCGAGGACGCGGTGAAGGCGCTGGCCGCCGCGGTGACGCGCACCACCCACTGGCAGGTCACGCTGCAGGACGGGGTGATGATGGTTACCGTCGGCGAGCGCTGCGTGACCGTCGCGCCGGACACTTGGCGGGGAATGGACTGACAATTGTCCTCGCGTCGCGGGGGCGTCCGCGCTATAAAGTGCGTATGCACATATCTTCCCGACCCGCGTCATGAACCCAACCGACCGTTCGCCCCTGCCCTGCACCGGGGCGCGCCTGCGCCGCCTCACCCGGCGAATGACGGTGTTCTACGAACAATTCCTGCGGCCGGTGGGGCTGCGCCTCAGCCAGTACGCGGTGTTGATGCATCTGGACACCGCGCCGCAGACGCAGCAGGTGCTGGCGCACCGGCTGGAGATGGATCGCACCACGCTGACCCGAGCCCTCAAGCCGCTGGTGGCGGCCGGTTGGGTGTCGTATGGCACGGCGGCGGCGGACGCCCGTCGGCGGCTGTTCGCGCTCACCCCGGCGGGGGTGGCGCAGCGCGAGGTGGCGCGGCAGGAGTGGGTCAAGGCGCAGTGCGCGCTGGAGGACATCATGGATCGCGATTTTGTGGCGGACCTCAACACCCGGCTCGACACCGCGCTGGCGCGGCTCAAGCCGGCCCTCCCCGGAGAGAACTGAGCCATGAGCACCGATCCGGCCTTGAAGCACTGGCGGCTGATCCTGCTCGCCGCGGGGGTGTTGGCGATCACCATGGGGGCGCGCCAGACGCTGGGCTTGTTTGTCTCGCCGATCAATACCGCGACCGGCTTGGGGATCACCACCATCAGTTTCGCGATCGCGGTTTCGCAATTCATGTGGGGGGCGATCCAGCCGGTGGCCGGCGCGGTGGCCGATCGCTATGGCCCCGGCCGCGCGCTGGCCGTGGGGGTGATCCTGATGGCCGCCGGGGCGGCGCTGACGCCGTGGATGGAATCGGGCCTCGGGCTGGTGTGGAGCATCGGCATCCTGTTTGCCGCGGGGTCCGGCGCGGGAAGCTTTTCGGTGCTGATCGGGGCGGTCGCGCAGCGTCTGCCGGCGCAGCGGCGGGGGATGGCTTCGGGCATCATCAACGCCGGCGGGTCGGCCGGTCAGTTCGTGTTCGCGCCGTTGATGCAGGCGCTGATCTCGTTCGTTGGCTGGGCCGGCGCCTTGTATTCGATGGCGCTCATCGCGCTCGCCGCCTTGCCGATGACGCGCGCCCTGCGAGGACAACGCGCGCCCGCCACTCCGGCGGTCGAAGCGGTGGCGGCGCCGACCGACCGTGGCCTGCGCGCCGCGCTGCGCGAGGCCTGCGCCGATCGCAGCTACTGGTTGTTGCATGCCGGGTTTTTCACCTGCGGTTTCCACATCGCCTTTCTGGTGACCCACTTGCCGGGCGAAGTCGACCTGTGCGGCCTGCCGGCGCAGGTGGCGAGCTGGTCGCTGGGCATCATCGGGCTGGCTAACATTGCCGGCAGCCTGTATGCCGGCTGGGGGGTACAGCGTTATCGCAGCAAATACATCCTGTTCTGGATGTACGCCTCGCGCGCGGTGCTGGTGGCGGCCTACCTGGCGGCGCCGAAAACCGAGCTGACCTTCTACCTGTTTGCCGCCGGGCTCGGGTTCACCTGGCTGGCGACGGTGCCGCCGACCGCCGGCGTGGTCGGCAAGCTGTTCGGCACCCGCTACCTCGCCACTCTGTTCGGGCTGACCTTGCTGTCGCACCAGATCGGCGGATTCCTCGGCGCCTGGCTGGGCGGGATCGCCATTACCGAGACCGGCAGCTATCAGTGGATGTGGTACGCCGACATCGCGCTGGCGGCCTTCGCCGCGGTGGTCAACCTGCCGATCCGCGAGGCCGCGCCGGCCCCCGCCTGAGGGGTGCACACGTCTGCTCACAAATTTGTCCGAGAATCGAGTGAATCGGTCAAAGTCCCACGGGCTGGGGTGATTGGCGCAGTGCACAATGATTTGTCATGCGCATTTGCCATTTTTTCCGGTGGTTATCACTAAAGACGTATTTTTCCAAGGGATTCAATACGTTACATTGCAGCGGTCAATACTGTCCGGACTGCCATGCAAGCCCTCCGCCCGCGCGCTTCCCGTCAGGTTCGCCGCTTTGCCCGAATGCTCACTGTCAGAGCAATCGGCGCGCTGGGGGTTTTGTCACTGGCGTGGATGGCGTGTGCGGCGATCACGCTGGCCCTGCTGAGCGCGGCGTGGAACGGTGGCTTCACCCTGATCGCCGCCCTGCAGTGGGCGGGCGCCCTGCTGGCCGGCCTGCAGGCGGTGCGGATTGGGCGCTGGCTGGCCGCGCCGCCGCCGTCGCCCGAGGGGGTGCCGCTGGCGCGCGATCAGGCGCCGTCGCTGTACCGGCTGGCGGACCGACTGGCGCAGCGCGCCGGCGCGCCGGCGGTCGACGCGATCCACATCACGCCGGACATCAGCGCCGCCGTCTACCAGCGCCCGCGTTGGGCCTGGGCGGGGCCGATGCGCACCACCCTGCTGATCGGACTGCCGCTGGTGCACAGCGTGTCGGCGCGCCAGCTGGGCGCCATCGTGGCGCACGAAATGGGCCATCTGGCGCGCCAGCGTCGCGGGGCGGGGGCGTGGGGCGCGCATCTGCGCGCATGGTGGCACCGCGTGTGCGAGCGCATCGCCGCCGACGGTAGCCCGGCCGCGCGGCTGTTGCACGGCGCGTTCGAGGACTGGGCCGAGGCCGACCTGATGGACGCGGTGTCGCTCAGCCATCTCGAGGAATACGAAGCCGACCGGGTGGCTGCCCGGGTGGTTGGCGCCGCCCTGCTGGGCGATGCGCTGGTGGAGGTGGCGATGAAGGCCCGCTTCATCGAGACCGATTACTGGCACAAGGTGATGGCGCAGGCCGCCCACTTGCCGCGTCCGCGCATCCGCCCCTTCCGCGACATGGGGATGGGGGTGGCGGCCGGCTTCAACGAGCAGCAGCGCAGCGGGGTGCTCCGGTCGATCGTGTTGAGTGAGACCGGTCAGAGCCTGCATCCGGCGCTGGCCC
>JAGRFO010000045.1:0-4921 GCA_020446005.1 Rhodocyclaceae bacterium
CGAGGTGGGAGAGCGTCTGTTTGGTAAGCGTTGACATGAAAATTCCGAAATTACGTGTTCGAACCGCGTAGCGCCCGCCACGCGGCGCGCAGACCGGCCTGGATGCCGGCCGCTCGCCGGGCAAGGGCCAGGCGCGGCGCGGGCGACAGTGTACGCGGCTTGAGCATGGCTGTCCTGTGTCCTGCGCTTCAGGACTTCTTGACGTGCAGGCCGCACTCCTTGGCGGTGGGGTCCTCCCACCACCAGCGCCCGGCGCGAATGTCCTCGCCAAGCGACACCGCACGGGTACAGGGCGCGCAGCCGATGCTGGGGTAGAACTGCTCGTGCAGGGCGTTGTAGGGCACGTCGTTGAGGCGGATGTAGGCCCACACCTCGGCCTCGCTCCAGTCGGTCAGCGGGTTGAGTTTTTCGAGCCCGTTGCTGGCGTCGAATTCGCGCGCCGGTAGGCCGGTGCGGGTGGTCGACTGGGCGGCGCGCAGGCCGGTGATCCACGCCTTCTTGCCCGCCAGCGCGCGGCGCAGCGGTTCGACCTTACGGATCTGGCAGCACCCCTTGCGCAAGTCCATCGACCGGTAGAAGGCGTTGATGCCTTCGCCGCGCACATAGGCTTCGACCGCGGCGGCGTCGGGGAAAAACACTTTCAACTTGGTGTCGTAGCGCGCCTCGACCTCGCCCATCAGGGTGTAGGTTTCGGCCGGCAGGCGACCGGTGTCGAGCGAAAAGATCTCGATCGGCAGGCGCTGGCCGAGAATGATGTCGGTCAGCACCATGTCTTCGGCGCCGAAGCTGTTGGCGAAGGTGAGCTCGCCGGCGGTGCCGAACTCGGCTGTGGCGGCGTCAAGCTGGGCGCGCACGGCGGCCGCCTTGGCGGTGACGCTGGCGCGCAGCGCGTCGGTCAGCTCGGGGCGCAGGGACGGGTTGTTGGCCGCCGGACGCAGTGGCGATGATGAATTTGCGCTCATGCGGCCCTCCGTTGGCGACGGAACAGCGGATCGGCGTGTTTGACCGAAGCTTGGTACGGCTCGCTGAAATCCTGCAACTGGCGCGTGGCCTCTTCGAGCTGGGCGTCGGTGTATTTGCCCTCGGCCGGCGCCAGCGCGTCGAAGCCGCAGCGGGTGAGGTAGTCGAACTGGTCGCGCAGCACGTTGCCGATGGCGCGCAGTTCGCCGCGGTAACCGTGGCGGCTGCGGAGCAGCGCGCCGATGGAGTAGCCGCGCCCGTCGGTAAAGGCCGGGAAGTCGACCGCGATCAGCGCCAGCGTGGCGAACTCGGCGGCCAGCGCGGCCGGCTCGTCATCGCCGGCCAGCCACACCGCCACCTCGCCGCGCGCGGCCAGCGCCGGCTGCGCCTGCCACACCGCGAGCGGCACCAGCCACTGGCCGGCGGGTACGTTCACGCCGGCGGGGTCGTCGCCCTCGGCCAGCCGCAGGGTTTGCCAGGCGTCGTCGATGAGTTGTCCGTTCTTGATCAGCTTAGGCATTGGCCACCTTCCTTGCGGCGGTTTTGGTTTCGCCGTACACCGTGAGTTTGAATGGGTCGAGGCCGATGCGCTGCGCAGTGTCGATGAAGCGCTCGTCGGCATGGCGGTGCTCGATGTAGGTGGCGATCAGCTTTTCGATCACGTCGGGCACTTCGGCGGCGGCAAACGAGCGGCCGATCACCTTGCCGATGGCGGCGTCGTTGCCCTGGCGCCCGCCGACGGTGATCTGGTACCACTCCTCGCCGTTCTTGTCGACGCCCAGAATGCCGATATGGCCGACGTGGTGGTGGCCACAGGCGTTCATGCAGCCGGAGAAGTTGAGCTCGATGTCGCCGATGTCATGCAGGTAGTCGAGATCGTCGAAGCGGCGCTGAACGGCTTCCGCGATGGGGATCGAGCGGGCGTTGGCGAGGTTGCAGAAATCGCCGCCGGGGCAGCAGATCAGGTCGGTCAGCAGGCCGATGTTGGGGGTCGCCAGCTCGGCGTCGCGCAGCGCCTGCCACAGCGCGAACAGCTCGCTCTGACGGACGTCGGCGAAGACCAGGTTCTGCTCGTGGGTGACGCGCACTTCGCCGAAGCTGTAGCGCTCGGCGAGCTCGGCCACGGTGTCGAGCTGGGCGTCAGTGATGTCGCCCGGCGCGACGCCGGTTTTCTTCAGCGAAGCGACCACCGCGGCGTAGCCGGGGTGCTTGTGAGCGCGGACGTTGCGCCGCACCCACGCGGCGAAGGGCTTGTTGTCGGCGCGGGCGGCCTCGAAGGCGGCGTCGCTGGCGGGCAGTTCGGCGTAGTCGGGATCGACAAAGCAGGCCGCCACGCGCCGCACTTCGGCCTCGGTGAGGGTGGCCGGGCCATCCTTGGTGTGCGCCCACTCGGCTTCGACCTGTTCGCGGAAGGCGTCGATGCCCAGCGCCTTGACCAGGATCTTGATCCGCGCCTTGTACATGTTGTCGCGCCGGCCGAAGCGGTTGTAGACCCGCAGGATGGCTTCGAAATAGGTCAGCAGGTGCGGCCAGGCGATGAAGTCGGTGATCTGTTCGCCGACGATCGGGGTGCGCCCCAGACCGCCGCCGACAAACACCCGGAAGCCGATCTCGCCGGCGGCGTTCTTCACCACTTCAGCGCCGATGTCGTGGCAGCGGATCACCGCGCGGTCGTCCTGCGCGCCGTTGACCGCGATCTTGAACTTGCGCGGCAGGAAGGCGAATTCGGGGTGGAAGGTGCTCCACTGGCGCAGGATCTCGCACCACGGCCGCGGGTCGATCAGCTCGTCGGCGGCGACGCCGGCGAAGGGATCGGAGGTGACGTTGCGGATGCAGTTGCCGGAGGTCTGGATGGCGTGCATCTGGACCGTCGCCAGTTGGGCGAGGATCTCGGGAATGGTCTCCAGCACCGGCCAGTTGAACTGGATGTTCTGGCGCGTGGAGAAGTGCCCGTAGCCCTTGTCGTAGGTGCGCGCGATGTGCGCCAGCATGCGCACCTGATCGGCGCGCAGGTTGCCGTAGGGGATCGCGATGCGCAGCATCGGCGCGTGTTTCTGGATGTAGATGCCGTTTTGCAGGCGCAGCGGACGGTATTCGTCGTCGCTCAGCTCGCCGGCCAGATAGCGGCGGGTCTGGTCGGCGAACTGAGCGACGCGCTCATCCACCAGCTGTTGGTCGTAGTCGTCGTAGCGATACATGATTCTCGTCTCTCAATGCGTAATCAGTTTGGCCCCCACCAGCACCAGGGTGCTGGCAAGGATCGGGCGCAGGACGCGGTCGGGGACCCGCGCCGACACATGGCTGCCCAGCCAGATGCCGGGCAGCGAGCCGATCAGCAGGCTGCCGAGCAGGGTCCAGTCCACCGTGCCCAGCGCCCAGTGGCCGAGGCCGGCCACCGCGGTCAGCGGCACCGCGTGGGCGATGTCGGAGCCGACGATGCGCAGCGCCGGCAGCGACGGGTACAGGAAGAACAGCGCGGTCACCCCAAGCGCCCCGGCGCCGACCGAGGAGATCGACACCAGCACGCCCAGGATCGCACCGGTGAGCACGGTCAGCGCGCCAATGCGGGCCGGGTTCGGCTGCGCCCCCATCACCCGCTGCGACAGCGCCTGGATGCGGCTGCGGCAGACGATGGCGATGGCGGTGAGCACCAGCGCCACGCCCAGCGCCACCGAGATCACCCCGGTGGCCCCTTCGATGCCGCCCGGCGCGTAGGTGTGCACCACCCACAGGGTCAGCAGCGAGGACGGGATGCTGCCGCAGGCGAGGCGGCCGGTGATGCTCCAGTCGATGGAGCCTTTGAGGCTGTGCGCCAGTGTGCCGCCAGCCTTGGTGATCGCCGCGTAGAGCAGGTCGGTGCCCACCGCGACCGACGGATGAATGCCGAACATCAACACCAGCAGCGGCGTCATCAGCGAGCCGCCGCCCACGCCGGTCAGCCCGACGATGGCGCCGACGGCAAAACCGGCAATCGAATACGCGAAGTCCATTCCATTCATCCTGTCGATGGTGCAACGCATCGTACGGACGAAGAATAGATCGGTGAAGGCGTGTTGGGTTAGAATTTAAGAACCAAAGGTTATATTGAGGTGGCCATGAACATCCAGCAATTGCGTTACGTGGTCGAGGTGGAGCGCCATGGGCTGAACGTGTCCGACGCCGCAGCCGCCTTGTTTACCTCCCAGCCGGGGGTCTCCAAGCAGATCCGCGCGCTGGAAGACGAGCTCGGGGTGGCGGTGTTTGTGCGCCACGGCAAACGCATCGTCGATGTCACCGCGCCGGGACGCGAGGTCATCCACATCGCCCGACGGATTCTCGCCGACGTGGACAACCTCCATCAGGTTGGCGACGACTTTCGCAACGAGACCCAGGGCAGGCTGTCGATCGCCACCACCCACACCCAGGCGCGCTACATGCTGCCCAAGGCGATTGGCGAATTCACCCGGCGCTATCCGGGGGTGCGGCTGGAGCTGCATCAGGGCAGCCCGCAGCAGGTGTGCGACATGGTGATCGGCGGCGACGCCGACCTGGCGATCGCCACCGAAGCGATCGCCGACTACCCCGATCTGGTGATGTTGCCGTGCTACCAGTGGAACCGCTGCGTGGTCGCACCCGCTGGCCACCCCCTGCTCAAGGCCGCGCCGCTGACGCTGGAGGAGATCGCGCGCTGGCCGATCGTCACCTACGACTCCGCCTTTACCGGGCGCGGGCAGATGAACAAGGCCTTTCTCGGTCGCGGCCTCAAGCCCAACGTGGTGCTCACCGCGATCGACTCGGACGTGATCAAGACCTACGTGCGGATGGGGTTGGGCGTCGGCATTCTGGCGCGGATGGCCTTCGATTCCGTCGCCGACAAGGGGCTGGGCATGAGCGATGCCGCGCACCTGTTCGAATCGAGCACCACCCGCATCGGCTTTCGCCGCAACGCCTGGCTGCGCGGCTACATCTACGCCTTCATCGA
>JAGRFO010000045.1:4997-5166 GCA_020446005.1 Rhodocyclaceae bacterium
GCGCTTAGCGCGTCAGGCGGTCGAGCAGCGCCTCGTCGCCGGTCGCCAGTGCCAGCATCAGCGCAATGCGCGCCTTGGCCGGGCCCAGCGCACCGCTGGCGGGGAGGGCGTCGGTGTCCTCGCTGACCGCGCCAGCTCCGACCCGGCTGGCGCGCAGCACCGGCAGCCC
>JAGRFO010000300.1 GCA_020446005.1 Rhodocyclaceae bacterium
AAGGACGGGGCATGCCCCGTCCTTTTTTCATTTTGGGGCCGGAGTCAAAGCAAACCGCCGCGCGGGTTGCTACACTGGGCCATCCAACAAACCGTATGGACATGCCAATGAAATGTGTTTTTGTGCTTGCCGCTGCGCTGATCAGCCCGCTGGCGCTGGCCGATGTCTATAAGTGTGTCGAAACCGATCCGGCCACCGGTCAGAAGCGGGTGACCTACACCAACGCCAAGAACCCCACCGGATGCACCCGGCTGAGCCGCGATCTGCCGGTCTCGTCGGTGCCCGGGCCAACCCCGCGCCCGAGTGCGCCCGCCAGCACGGGTGCGGGCTTTCCGCGGGTGAGCGACGCGGATCAGGAAAAGCGCGACAGCGACCGGCGCAAGATTCTCGAATCCGAACTGGCGGCCGAAGAAAAGGCGCTCGAAGAGGCGCGCACCGCACTCGCGCAAGAAGACGCGGTGCGCCACGGCAACGAGCGCAATTTCCAGAAAAAACTCGACCGCCTGCAGCCCTTCCAGGCCAAGGTCGAACTGCACGAACGCAATGTCGAAGCGCTCAAGCGGGAGCTGTCGAATCTGCGGTAGGGCTAAAACGCTTCTCTTGCATGCCAATCAATGCGTCGTCTGACCTTTCTCAAGGAACATCCATGCCCACTCATGCGTTGCTCAATCCTGTTTTGGCGCTTGCACTGCTCCTGACCGGCTGCGTTTCCACTCAGGAGGCGATGGTCAAGCAGGGCTATCCGGCCGCCTATGCGCAGGGGTTCGATGATGGCTGCCACAGCGGTCGAAAGGCGGGCGGCAGTCTGTTTGATCAGTTCCGCAAGGATGTCGCGCGATTCGAGGCCGACGCGCAATACGCGATGGGCTGGTCGGACGCGTTTCGTCAGTGCGAGACCGAGCAGGAAAATGCCCTGCGTCAGGCGCGGATGGCGCTCGAACAGCAAAAACTGATCGAGATGCGCCAGCAGAACCGGGTCTCGCAGCAGCATGAGCTGGAGCGCGCTGCGCTGCGCGGCATCGATACCAGCGGTCTAAAGTCGTTGAAGTAAGGCCGGATGCGGCGCGGCCCCCGGTCCTGTGAGCTTGCCTTCGGCTGCCGTGATGGGTGGCGTTGGCAACTGGCGCAAGTCTTGCTCGACCTTCTGTCATGAAGCCCGCCCGCGCGCCCGCCGTTCCCACTGTCTTTTCCGGCCTCGATCTGTTGTCGACCGCCGTGATGCTGCTCGACGAGCAACTGGTGGTGCGCCATCTCAACGCCGGTGCGGAAGCGCTGTTCGGGATCAGCGCCTCGCGGCACACCGGCCTGCCGCTGTCGGCCCTGCTGGGCGACATCGCCAACCTGACGCCGGCGCTGCACAACGCGCTCGACAACAACTGGAGCTACACCACCAAGGACTTGCGCCTGATGCTGCCGGGGCATGTCGAGCCCTTCGATCTGGATTGCATCGTCAATCCGGTCGAAGCGCCCGGGGTCAAGCTGCTGCTCGAATTCCGCCCGATCGAGGCGCGTCTGCGGGTCACCCGCGAGGAGGTGTTGCTGCAGCAGCAGCAGGCCAACCGGGAGCTGATCCGCAATCTTGCCCACGAGATCAAGAACCCGCTGGGCGGCATCCGCGGTTCGGCGCAGCTGCTCGAAGGCGAGCTTGAAGACCCCGAACTCAAGGAATACACCCAGGTCATCATGGCCGAGGCGGACCGCCTGCAGGCGCTGATGAAACGCCTGCTTGGCACCCACGCGGTGATGCATCCGGCGCCGCTCAACATTCACGACGTGCTCGAACGGGTCCGCCGGCTGATCCTTGCCGAATTTCCCCACCTCACCATCTGCCGCGACTACGACACCAGCCTGCCGGAGATGACCGGCGATCGCGAGCAGCTGATCCAGGCGGTGCTCAACATCGTCCGCAACGCGGCGCAGGCGGTGGAGGGGCGCGGCGAGATCATTCTGCGTACCCGCGCGGCGCGCCAGGTCACGCTGGCCAAGCGGCGGCACAAACTGGCACTCCAATTGCAAGTGATCGATGACGGCCCCGGCATCCCGGAGGAGATTCGCGACCAGATCTTCTATCCGCTGGTATCGGGCCGCGACGGGGGTAGTGGTCTGGGGCTCTCTCTGGCACAAAGTTTCGTGGAACAGCACCAGGGAATGATCGATGTCAGCAGCGCTCCGGGCTGTACCTGTTTCACCCTGCGGCTGCCCGTGTCGGACCGGCTCTGACCCGGGACGGGGCGGCTGCACCAAAATAGTGCATTGATCATGGAAACAGTCTGGATTGTCGATGATGACCGCTCGATCCGCTGGGTGCTGGAAAAGGCCCTGTCGCGCGAGAACATCTCGCATCGCAGTTTCGAGTCCGCGACCGAGGCCGGTGCCGCGCTGGCCCAGCTCGCGCGGCCGCCCAAGGTGCTGGTCTCCGACATCCGCATGCCCGGCGAGTCGGGGCTGAACCTGCTGGAAAAAGCCAAGGCCCGCTTCCCCGACCTGCCGGTCATCATCATGACCGCCTATTCCGATCTCGACAGCGCGGTGTCGGCCTTTCAGGGCGGCGCTTTCGAATACCTGCCCAAGCCCTTCGACCTCGAACAGGCGCTGGGTCTGGTGCGGCGCGCCATCGAGCAGGGCGAGCGCAGCGCCGAGGAGACCGACGACTCGGTGCTGACGCCGGAGATCCTCGGTCAGGCGCCGGCCATGCAGGAGGTCTTCCGCGCCATCGGGCGGCTCTCCCAGTCGCACGCCACGGTGCTCATCAACGGCGAATCGGGCACCGGCAAGGAGCTGGTGGCGCGCGCCCTGCATCGCCACAGCCCGCGCCGCGACGCACCGATCATCGCCATCAACACCGCCGCCATCCCGCGCGACCTGCTCGAATCCGAACTGTTCGGCCACGAGCGCGGCGCCTTTACCGGCGCCACCGCCCAGCGCCGCGGGCGCTTCGAACAGGCCGAGAACGGCACCCTGTTCCTCGACGAAATCGGCGACATGCC